>NZ_CP022203.1:300000-410000 GCF_002305895.1 Corallococcus macrosporus DSM 14697 | reverse complement strand
CCTTCCGGGCCACCTGCCCCATCACGTCTTCGTCCCGGTAGACGGCCAGCACCTCCCGGGCAATGGCGGCCCCCAGCGGGTTTCCGCAGTACGAGTGCCCGTAATAGAGGGCCCGGCTCGACGGTCCGAGGAAGCCGGAGAAGACGCGCTCGGTGGCCAGGGTGGCGCCGAACGGCAGGATGCCGCCCGAGAGGGCCTTCGCCAGACACAGCATGTCTGGCACCACGCCCGCCAGGTCCACCGCGAAGCGTGCGCCCGTGCGCCCCAGCCCCGTGAAGACCTCGTCGGCGATGAGGAAGGTGTCCACCTCGCGGGTGGCCTCCCGCACCGCCCGGACGAAGTCCGGCGAATACATCAGCATGCCCGCGGCGCCTTGGAGCACCGGCTCCAGAATCACGCCGGCAATCTCATCCGGGTGTGCTCGCAGGGCGGCCTGGACCTGCTCGAAAGCGCGCGCCCAGCCGCCCTCCTCCGCGGGCGACGGGGCGTGCACCACGTCGAAGAGCAAGGGGCCGAAGACTTCACGGAACAGCGGGACACCTCCCACGCTGGTGGCGCCCATCGTCTCTCCATGGAAGGCGCCCGACAGGGTGATGAAGCGGGTGCGTCGCGGGTGGCCGTTCTGCGCCCAGTACTGGGCCGCCATCTTGATGGCCACCTCCACCGCGGTGCTGCCGTTGTCCGAATAGAAGACGCGAGCCAGGCGCTCGGACGCGGGGAGGTCCGGGCGGTCCGAGCCGGGGGCGATGGCCGCCAGCTCCGACGCCAGCAGCGCCGCGGGCTCGTGGGTGATGCCCGCCAGCGAGACGTGGGGGAGCGTGGCGGCCTGCTCGGCGAGCGCGCGAAGCAGGCGCGGGTGACGGTGGCCCAGCGTGGACACCCACCAGGAGCCGTTGGCGTCCAGGTAGCGCGTGCCGTCCACGTCATGGAGGTACGGCCCTTCCGAGCGCGCCACCACCAGTGGATCCGTCTCCGCGATGTAGGCCTCCATCGCCGTGTAGGGATGCCAGACGTGCGCCTTGTCCAGTCCAACGATGTCCGCCCGCTTCACGCGTGTACTCCTCTCCTGTGGGTCCGGGGCTCCTCCGTACCGGAAGAGCGGGAGACGGCGCCTCGCGTCATGTCACGACATGGCGCGTTCTACTGATGGCCCCCTGAAGCGGCGCGGCCGAGCGCGTCGCCCCACGGGGCAAGCGCGCTGCTCTTCCATGCCGCGTGACGCTGCCATGACATGCCCGGTGTTACCCCGGTTCTGACACTGACCCGGGAACTCGAATGGCCGTCCTCATCTTCTTCGTCTCGCACTGGCTGCTCTGTGTGTTCTTCCAGAGCTTCTTCCAGCACCGGTACGCGGCCCACCGCATGTACACCATGGGGCCGAAGACGGAGCGGGTGATGCACCTGCTCACCTACCTGGTGCAGGGCTCGTCGTACCTTTCGCCCAAGGCGTACGCCATCCTCCACCGCGAGCACCATGCCTTCTCCGACACCGAGAAGGACCCGCACTCGCCCCACTTCTTCAAGGATGTGGCGCGGATGATGTGGCACACCAAGGCGCGCTACGACGACTACGCGGCCGGCCGCGGCCAGCCCGAGGCCCGCTTCCTGGGCGGCTATCCGGAGTGGCCGCTCGTGGACACCACGCTGCGCACCTCGTGGTTCGCCACGCTGGGCTGGGTGGCCTTCTACTCCGCCTTCTATGTGGCCTTCGCCACGGCGCCCTGGCAGTTCCTGCTGCTGCCCCTGCACTTCCTCATGGGCCCCGTTCACGGCGCCATCGTCAACTGGTGCGGCCACAAGTACGGCTACCGGAACTTCGACAGCACCGACAAGTCGCGCAACTCGCTGCCCATGGACTTCCTCTGCATGGGGGAGCTCTTCCAGAACAACCACCACAAGTACGGCAGCAGCCCCAACTTCGCGGCCCGGAAGTTCGAACTGGACCCCACGTGGCAGGTGATGCGCGTGCTGGCCCTGCTGCGCATCATTCGCATCGCCACTCCACAGCGCGCCGTCTGGCCCGAGGCCGCTCGGTCGGCGGGCGCCGCCCGGGCCGCCTGACGGACAGGCCAGCAACCCACGGCGGGCATGTGCGAGGCGCGTTAGAAGTGCCCCCGTGCCCGCCGATACCTCGCTCCGTCTCCGCATCCTCGAAGCAGTGACTGATGCCCCGGCCGATGGCTGGGACGCGCTCGCCGGCCCCGACGCCCCGCCCTTCATCCGGCATGCCTGGCTGGCCGCCATGGAGGAGAGCGGAAGCGCCACCGAGGAGACGGGCTGGGCGCCGCATCACCTCACGCTGTGGCGTGGCCCCAGGCTGGTGGCCGCCGCGCCCGCGTACCTCAAGTTCCACAGCATGGGCGAGTACATCTACGACTTCGGCTGGGCGGACGCCGCCGCCCGGCTCGGTGTCGAGTACTACCCGAAGCTCGTCGTGGGCGGGCCGCTGTCCCCCGCCACCGTGCCCCGCTTCCTCATCGCCCCGGGCGAGGACGTGCCCGCCCTGCGCCGCGCCCTGCTCGCCGCGGCCGCCGGGAGCGCCCAGGAGGCGGGCTGCTCGTCCGTCCATGTCCTGTATCCGACGGGGGACGAGGCGGACTTCCTGGAGGCCGAGGGGCTCGCCCGGCGCATCACCCTCCAGTTCCATTGGAAGAACCCGGGCTACGCCAGCTACGACGACTACCTGGCGCGCTTCGACTCCAAGCGCCGCAACCAGCTCAGGCGCGAGCGCGGGGCCGCGGCCACCCAGGGCATCACCCTGCGCACGGTGCGAGGCGAGGCGCTCTCCCAGGAGCATGCCCGGCGCGCCTACGACTTCTACACCTCCACCTGCGAGCGCCACGCCTGGGGGCAGATTCAGCTCACCCCTGACTTCTTCGCGCGCGTCTTCCGCACGATGCCGGACGCGGTGGAGCTGGTGGAGGCCGTTCGTGGCCCAAAGGTCATTGCCGGCGCCTTCAACCTGGCCACCGCGGAGCGCCTCTATGGCCGCTATTGGGGCGCCTTCGAGGAGCACCCCTTCCTCCACTTCCACGTCTGCCTGTACCACTCCGTGGAGGACTGCATCCGGGCCGGCCGCAAGGTGTTCGAGCCCGGCGCCGGGGGCGAGCACAAGGTGTCCCGGGGCTTCGAGCCCACCGCCGTGCACAGCGCCCATCTCATCTTCGACAAGACACTGGACGGCGCGGTGCGGGGCTTCCTCCGCCGGGAGCACGCGCGGCTGGCGCCCGCCGTGGAGGAGGCCGAGCGCATCTGCGGGCTGAAGCCCTGGCCCCTGGCCGGCTCCCCCGGCGCCAGCGGGGCCACCGGCACCTGACCGCCCCCCGGACTGTCAGCCCGGAGAGGCCTCCACGCGACTTGAAGTTGTGAAACCGGAGTGAGCCTCTAGAGTGTCATCGCCATGAAAGCCCCGGAGACGGACGAAGACTTCATCCAGTGGTACGAGGACTGCTGGGCGGACCGCGACGAAGTCGAGTATCCGAAGATGTTCGGCGCCATTGACGAAGGCGTCTTCACGCTCGACCAGACGGATGCCATCCAGGCGTGGATGGAGAGTGAGCTGGCCCAGGTCCAGGAAGCCGACCCCAATTGGGGTCCCATGGGCGTGCGCGTCGCTCCGCCCAGTGAGAGCTACCCCTACTGGACCTATGTCACCAGTGGACTGTCCAACCCCTTCACCGCGGCACCCGGAGAGGACATCCCCGACGACGCGCCCAGCGGGCTGGGCTACGAGATGGTCATCCACACGCCTGAAGAGGCGAAGTGGCCGGTGTTCCGGCTGCTGGACATGATGGCCTACAACCTCGTGTCCCTGCGCGCCTTCGCCATGGGCCACCGCTACCCGGTGGAAGGCTCTCTGGATGGTGGCGAGTCCAAGCTGGGCGGCTTCGTGTTCGTCCGGGATCCGTCCCGGCCCGACCACTTCGTGCTCCCCAGCGGCAAGGTGCAGCTCCTCACCCTGGTGGGCGCCACCCGCAACGAGATGGCCTTCGCCCGCTCCAACGGCATGGACAAGCTGATGGCCAAGCTGGTCGCCGCGGGCTCCGGCTACATCACCCGGCCGGACCGGGACGAAGTGAAGCTGTAATCACCTTCCAGCGGACTCGCGCGCCGGAGGCCCTTCAGGTTCCGGCGCGCGGCGGGGCGTCCTCCACCAGCGCGTGCAGGACGCCCAGCTCGAAGGGCTTCTCGATGCGTGGCACCGGCACCGTCTGGAGGAAGACGCGGGCCCGCTCGGAGAAGCCGCCGCCCGTCATGAAGACGAAGCGCTTCAGCAGCTCCGGCTGACGCGAGGACAGGGCTTCGTACACGTCCATCCCCGTCAGGTCCGCCATCATCAAGTCACAGAAGACGCGGTCGAAGTCCGCGTCGCGCGCCAGCGTGTCCAGCGCCTCGCGCCCGCTGTGGACCACCACCACGTCGTGACGCGCGCCGAGGATGCGGCCCAGCACCGAGGCCAGCAGCGGCTCGTCATCCACCACCAACACCCGCTTCCGGCCGGGAGGGACCTGGTCCTCCGCTGCTCGGACGGAGGGCGCGGCGGACTGCGTGGAGGGCAGCCGCACCTGGAAGACGCTGCCCTGCCCTGGCGCGCTCGTGGCCGACAGCTCGCCGCCCATGCCGCGCACCAGCCCCAGGCTGGTGGACAGGCCCAGCCCGGCGCCCTCTCCCAGGGGGCGGGTGGTGAAGAAGGGCTCGAAGGCGCGCTCCAGCACCTCGGGCGCCATGCCGTGGCCGTTGTCCGCCACCTCCACCACCACCGACGCGCCCTCCCTCCAGGACGAGAGCGTCACCTGGTAGCGCGCCACATCGCCTTCCGGGATGGCCTGCGCGGCGTTGACGAGCAGTTGGAGGAACACCTGCCCCAGCCGCCCCTCGTGCGCCATCACCGTGGGCACCTCGCCCAGGCGCTTCTCCACCCGGGCCCGGTGGCGCAGGTGGGGCATCGCCATGGCGAGGCCGAACTCCAGCGCCGCGTGCACGTCCACCGGGGACAGCCGCGGCTCCTCCGCCCGGGCGAAGGTCTGCAAATCACGCACGGTGTTGCGGATGCGCTCGGCGCCCTCCTTCGCCTCGCGCAGGGCCTCCATCGCTTCGCCCAGGGCGCAGGCCAGCGCGTCCCGCGCCTCCAGCCGGGCCGTGAAGGGCGCGAGCTGCTCCAGGGCGAACTGGAGGTTGCCCACGACGTAGGAGAGCGGGTTGTTGATTTCGTGCCCCACGCCCGCCGCGAGCTGCCCCGCCATGGCCAGCTTCTCCGACTGCACCAGGCGCTCTCGCGCGACCATCAGCTCGCGGGTGCGCTCGTGGACCAGGGCCTCCGCTTCCAGGCGGCCGGAGTGCTCGCGAGACAGGAGCATGTCCCGCTCCGCCTCCGCCTGCTTCCTCGCGGTGACGTCCCGCCCGAAGATGGACACGTTGCCGTTGGCGCCCCAGGCGTGCACCTCGTGCCAGCGGCCCGGCGTGGCGCGCCATTCGAAGATGGTGGGACCCGCGCCGCCCGCCACCCGGCGCAGCTCGCGCTCCATCCGCGTGCCCAGCAACTCCGGACACGCCTGCCACAGAATCTGCCGGAAGAGCTGCTCCTGGGAGCGCCCGCTGATGGCCGCCGCCTCGTGATTCACGTAGGTGACGCGCCAGTCCGCATCCACCGTGAAGAACGCGTCGGGTGTGGCCTCCAGCACGCTCCGCACCCAGTCCAGGGTTTCGCGGACGCCCTCCTCCAACCGCAGGGCGCTGGTGACGTCACGCAGCCGAAGCAGCACCCCGTCCCGCAGCGGCACCGCGGTTGCCTGGAGCCACGCCTCCCCTTCCTGGAAGCTGTCCACGGCGGGGCGCCCGGCTTCCACCACGCTCCGGAGCACGTCCATCCGGACGGCCAGTGCCGAGCCCGGCGTCAGCTCGCGCAGGCGCTGGCCCCGCAGCGACTCCGGCGCGTGCCCCAGGGCCCGCGCCCCCGCGTGGTTCGCCCAGGCCCACTGGAAGTCGACCAACGCACCGGCGGCGTCCCGCACGGCGTGAAACACCATGCAGCCGTCGGGCTGGTGCCGCTCCGCTTCCTCGAGCGCCGCCAACATCACGTTTGTGTCAGGCACCGGAGCCGCCTGGAATCGGTCGCTCAGAGTCGCTCCCTCCCGGCATGAACCCGTGGCAACCACGAGGAGGCGGGGGCCTTCATGTATCAGTATCATTTCCCGTGTGTCAGCCAACCGCCGCTTCCCCCGGCGCGCGCGCGCTCCGGGGCGACCCGGGCGGTTAGGCTCCCGGGCCGTCCATGACGCCCACCCTCATCACCGCCCTCCGCTTCGAGCCGCTGCACCTCCCGCTCACCGAGCCCTTCGCCATCGCCACCGGGGCGCAGTACGCCGCGGAGAACGTCCTGGTGCGGCTGACCCTCGCGGACGGCACGGAGGGGCTGGGCGAGGCCGCGCCCTTCCCCGCGGTCAGCGGTGAGACACAGGGCAGCACCTTGAACGCGTTGGAGACGGTGCGCGCGGGGCTGGTGGGCCAGGACGTTCGCGCCTGGAGGCCCCTGTCCGAGACCTTGGGGGATTCGCTCGCGCTGGCGCCCTCCGCCCGGTGCGCCTTGGAGACGGCGATGCTCGACGCGCTGGCCCGGCACTACCGCGTCCCCATGTACGTACTGCTGGGCGGCGCGCAGACCTCGCTGGACATCGACATGACGGTCACCGCGGGCGACGTGGCGCATGCGCGAAGGTCCGCGCAGGCCATCCTGGGGCGCGGCATCTCCACGCTGAAGGTCAAGGTCGGCGCGCTGACGCCCGGCGAGGACGCGGCGCGGCTCGTCGCCATTCATGAAGTAGCGCCCGGAGCCCGGCTCTTCGCGGATGCCAACGGCGGCTATGACGTGGCCGAGGCGCTCGCCTTCCTGAAGGAGCTGGAGCGCGCGGACGTCCCGCTGGCCCTCTTCGAACAGCCCGTGCCCGCGCAGGACGTGGCGGGCATGGCGGAGCTCACGCGGCGCTCGCGCGTGCCGGTGTGCGCGGATGAATCCGCTCGCTCCGCGAAGGATGTGCTGCGGCTCATCCGGGAAGGCGCCGCGCATGCCATCAACATCAAGACGATGAAGTGCGGCGTCGTGGAGGCGCTGACGATGTGGAGCCTGGCGCGCGCCGCCGGCCTGGAGCTGATGGTGGGCGGCATGGTGGAGAGCGTGCTGGCCATGTCCACCTCGGCCCAGCTCGCCGCCGGGCTGGGAGGCTTCTCCTACGCTGACCTGGATACGCCGCTGTTCATCGCGAGCCACCCTTTCCAGGGTGGGGCCCGGTACGCAGGCGCCCGGCTGGAGCTGCCGCGGGACGCGCCGGGGCACGGCGTCACGCTGGCGTGAGCCGCGCCCCCTCGCATGCCCCGTAGACAGGCAGCCAACTCTACTGAAACCGCTTTGCTGAAGCATTCCACCGGCGGTGCGCCTGTCACGGCGCGCCCGGCGGGGGCCCCTTGATGGCGTGTGGGCGCGGCCTCAGGCTTTCGGGCTGTGCCTGTCTCTCCTGATGACACCATCGCCTCTCTGCTGCACCCCGCCCGGCGCGAGCCCGCGCGCCTGCGCCGCTTGAGCGTGCTGGCCGCCTGCGCGGTGCCTCGGCCCCTGCCGGTGAACACCCTGGCCGAGGCGCTGGGGGCACCGCTCCAGGAGGGCGCTCGGCTCGCGTGTGAGGCGGGGCTGTGCACGCTGCTGCCGGGCCACCGGTTGGCGCCCACCCGTGCCGCTACGCTCGACATGGCGGTGAACCTGCTGGAGGTGCCGGAGGTCCGGGAGACGTGCGCGCGCCTGGCGCCGCTGCTCGAGGCCCCCGACGAGGCCCTGTTGCTGATGCTGGCGGCGGACCCGCTGGGCCAGGGACGTGCGCGGTTTCAGAGGGCCACAGGTCGCGCGGCGGCCATGGTGGACGGCATCGCGTGGGCCCTGGAGCCCGAGCCCTCGCGCAGCGCCATGCCGCCGCCCTGGGACTACACGTCCTGGGGTGAGCAGGCGCGGTGGGCCAGCGCCTTGCTGGCCACGGCCGCGCACGTCCTCGTTCGTGGGGGACACGTGGCTTCCGGCCACGCGCTGGTGGCCTGGGCCCTGGGGGCCGAAGGGCTCGCGGGGCGCGGCTCGGCGGCCCATGGCTTCCTGGCGCCCACGCAGCTCCAGTTCCTCCTCGACGCGGGACAGCGGGAGGCGGGCATCGCCTTCGCGCGCGAGGCGCATCAGGGGCTCGCCGGGCCGGAGAACACCTTTTCGCGGTTGATGATGACGGTGCTCGAAGGGCGCGTGGCCATGGATGCCGGCGATGACTCGCTGGCCCGGCGCCTGTTCACCACGGTGGAGGGACAGGCCCGCGCCGCCGGGCTGGATGACATGGTGGGGCTGGCCAAGGTCGCCTTCGCCACGCTCGCCCGGCGCGCGGAGCAGAACACCGCCGCCATCCAGTTGGGGCTCGCCGCCCTGTCGCTGCTTTGCGGCGAGGTTCCCTTCGAGGCCGTGGCCCTGCTGGGGCTCGGGCTCGCGTACTCCCGGGAGGGCCGGCACCTGGAGGCCCAGTCCGCGCTCACGCGGGCCCTGCCAGGTCTGGACATCCCTTTCCAGCAGCTCTCCGCCTACCCGCAGGCCATCGCCGCAGACTGCTTCCTGGGGGATACCGCCGAGGCGGAGCGCAAGCTGGCCGCGCTCGTGGCGCGCGCGCCTGATTCGCCCCAGGCCCGCCTGGCCGTGGGCTTGAGCCGCGCCCACCTGCACTGCGCCCGCGGCGAGTGGGACGCGGCGCTCACCACCCTGGACGGGCTGAGCGGCGGCGAGGAGACGGCCCAGCCGCATCTGTATGCCATTCCCACGGGCTGGCTGCGGGTGGAGGCCCTGCTCGCGCTGGGGCGGGCCTCGGAGGCTTCTTCCGTCCTGGATGCCCTGGCCCAGCGGCTCTACCTGCGCAACAGCGCCACCCAGCCGGCCCGGCTCCATCTGCTCGATGCGCGCGTCGCCTTCGCCAATGGCGACGTGGCCCGCGCGCGACGGGCCCTGCGCCGCGCGAGCGCTCGCCCCGAGCTGCTGAGCGCGCAGGACTTCGCGCTGCGAGCCCGGGTCCTCACGCTGCAGTTGGCGGAAGCGGGCGGGACCGAGGCGCAGCGGCTGGGCGCTCGGCAGGCGGCGCTCGCGGAGTGGAGGCGCCTCGTCGACGCGCTCCCGCCCGAGGCCCAGCCGCGCTTCCGCCGCGCCTACGACCGGCCCCGGCTGCTGACCTTGCTGGGTGAGTCGCCCACGGACGAGGGGCTCGCGCCGCCGTACCTCCGCGGCAGCTCCGCGCCTTTCCGCGCCGCGGTGGCGCAGTTGCGGAAGGTGGCCTCGTCCGACGCGAGCGTGCTGCTGTTCGGTGAAACGGGCGTGGGCAAGGAGCTGGCGGCGCGCGCCATCCACGACATGTCCCGCCGCGCCTCCGGGCCGTTCGTCGCCGTCAACTGCGCGGCCATCAACGACGAGCTGCTGCTATCGGACCTGTTTGGCCATGAGCGCGGCGCCTTCACGGGCGCGCTGGCGCGCCAGCGGGGGCGCTTCGAGCAGGCCCACGGCGGCACCTTGTTCCTGGATGAGGTGGCCGACATCAGCCCTCGGGGACAGGCGGCGCTGCTTCGCGCCTTGCAGGAGCGCGCGTTCCAACGCGTGGGCGGCACGGAGACCGTCCAGGTGGATGTGCGCGTCGTCGCCGCCTCCAACCGGAATCTGGCGAAGGCGGTCCGCGCGGGCGACTTCCGGCAGGACCTCTTCTTCCGGCTCAATGGCATCCAGGTGGAGCTGCCGCCGCTGCGTGAACGGGACGAGGACGTGCTCCTGCTGGCCACGCACTTCCTGGAACAGGCCGCACAGGAGCGCGGTGGCGCGCCGAAGTCCTTCACGCCCGAGGCCACGCGGTTGATGCGCGCGCATCCCTGGCCGGGGAATGTCCGCGAGCTTCACAACCTGGCGCGGGCGGCGGATGTGCTCTCGGACGCGCCTGCCATTGGCGCGGCGGTGCTCGCGCCGCTCCTGCATCGGGCGATGGAGTGCGCGGAGCCCCGGGCCGCGCCCGCGGCGATGACGGACATCCCCATGCTCTTCCGGCAGCATGGGGGCTCCCTCCGCGACTTCCTCGCGGAGGTGCAGCGGCAGTGCATTGCCCAGAGCCTCGTCGAGAATGGTGGCAATGTCGTCGCCACCGCGTCGGCGCTGCGCATCTCCCGCTCCCGGCTGACGCAGGTCGTGCTGGGCAACGCCGAGCTGCGGCGGATGTCCGGGCGGGAGCTCGAGGCGCCTTCTGCCCGGTCCACCCGTGCGCCGCGCGCTCGCAGGGCCTGAGCCGCGCGCGTGAAGGGGACTGCGTGGCCCGGCGCTCCGAATGATGGACGAAAGCCCAAGGCCATGACGTGCGGGGGACGCTCGGGCCTCCCGGAGGATTTCCGGGAGGCTCGAGGCCATGAGGTGCGTGGGATGCCCAGCCCTCCCCTCCGCCCGCGGAGCATGCGGCTCCGAAGCGAAGGGGAGGAGCCGCGCCCGGGCCCCTCGCGTCAGTGCGTCGTCGGGTCGAGCCCGGGCTTCGTCAGCGACGAGGTGTCCGTGACGGGCTTGTCCAACACGTCACCCAGCACACCGGGCAGCCCATCCTCCCGCGCCTGGAGGCCCACCGCGCCCGCGAGCCAGCGCGCGGCGAACTCCGGGTGGTCCAGGTAGGACTCGCGCACGACGAGCGCCGTGGAGACCTCCGCCAGCACGTGGTCGTCGACGCGCAGGAACTCCGCGGGCGCCCGGTCCACCTGCCGCTCCCCGAGCACCACGTCCGCCGTCTTCTCATCCAGCACGTGGATGAAGGTGCGGTAGCGGCTGGGCTTCAGCGCCAGCCCCGGACCGATGATGGACTCCTTGGGCTCCAGCCGCTCCAGCGCGAGCGCCGGTCCGGGACAGCCCAGCTCAATCGTAGGCTTCTGGTCCCCGAAGCGCGCCGCCGCCCAGTCGGGGTGATTGGAGACGGCACGCAGGCTGGCGCCGAGCCGCTCGTTGATGCGCGCGGCGCTGCCTCGCAGGGACGCGGACTCCTGCACGCACAGGCGCAGGGCATCGCGGTTGCGCGTCAGCAGGGCGCTCTGAACATTGAACTCCGTGGCGTCATCATGCGCGTGCGGGTCCTCGGGACCGCCACAGCGCACCGCCGCCAGGACGACGCCAGACATCGCGACCACATGGGCCAGCTCACGCAGGGGGAATCGCTTCATGGGGATGTTCCTCATGTCGAAGGGGTGACGGCGTTCAGTTGGCGCGGTTCGCGATGTTGCGCACGGACACGAAGTCGGACGACGTGGGGTGCCACACCGGGTCGGTGCACCCGTAGCTGAGGTACAGGTTGTTGTGCATCACGCTGTGCATGCAGTCGCCGTAGTAGCCGGGGTCCTTCAGGCCCACGAGGTGGCCCGTCTCGTGGTTGATGAACTTGCGCGCGCGGTCCCCCATGGCGGCCATCTGCTCCCGCTTCAGGTGCGCGTTCATGTACATGTAGTGCTGGTGCCGCCCGCTGGAGTCCGTCACCGGGTTCACCGCGGTGACACAGGCGTACTGCTCGCCGCCGCACAGCGAGGCCCAGGACTCGGCGACGCGGAACTCCAGCTCGATGCGGTTGCGCTCCGCCGTCGTGTACTGGTTGCAGAACTTCGCGGCGCGCCACAGGTCCACGCGCCAGTCCGCGGCGCCGTCCCAGATGATGTTGAAGGCCAGCTTCGCCAGCGTCTGCTCGATGAAGGGCGCGATCGTCGCGGCCGGGAGCGCGCTGGTTGACGACATCACACAATACTCTTCGTCCTGCGAGCCCGGCCCGCTGCCTCCTCCCACCGGACCGTCGTTGCCGTGGATGGTGGCGATGTGAACCTGGTTCCAACCCGTGTGCGAATGTGACGCGTTGGCCGTGGGCACATGATGGAAGCCAACGACGGCGGCGGTGGCCATCCACCCCGCCAGCATCCAGCGGGGAAAGCGCTGGCGAGGGGCAAGCGATTGTTCATCCATGGGGCGTCTCCTGAGGGGTGCGCTGCGACTGTCCCGGATGGGACGCGGCGGACAGTTGCAGCGGCCGTGCCGCGTGCCTCCGCCCTGGAGCGCCACGCCACCGCGCGGCCGGAACCCGTCACCTGACGCATGAAATGACCACAAAGTGGTCACCGGCCACGCGCCACTCCCTGGGACGCCGCGGGGCACAGGCCGTGCACAAGGCCCCGGCGCTGTTTCCCCCTTGGGAGAACCCCATGTCCGTCACGACACGCCGCGCCCTCGCCTCATCCTTCCTGCTGTTCAGCCTCGCCTGTGGAGAGGGCCTTCCCCCCGATGACGCCGCCCTGCCCCCGGACGCGGTCGGAGAGACGGGCACCACCGAGTCGCCCCTGCTCTTCGGCATCCTCGCCGGCGCGCGGATTCGCGCCGTGGAGAACGTCTACCTGCGCACCGGCCCCTCCACGTCCTACGCCAGCCTCCGGCTGGTCTCCATTGGCGAGCAGGCCACGGTGGTGAGCGAGACGCCCAGCAACGGCTTCTACCGCGTCAACGTCGGTGGGCAGGTGGGCTGGTCCCACGGCGACTACTGGGACCAGGTGCCCAGCCTGTACGTGAATGGCTACGCGCTCAGCAAGGACCAGGAGAAGTGGCTGCGCTGGGTGGCCGCGAAGACGGTGCCCCGGCTCACCGGCACGCGGGCGCAGCGCCTGGACAAGGCCGCGCTCGTGTCGTGGTGGGCGATGAAGGAGGGCATCTGGGATTTGGGCCCCAACCGCCCGAACCCCAGCTCCAACCCGCAGAGCTTCTCCATCTGCAACACGTCCACGGGCGACCGGGTCATCTGGCCGCTGGAGTCCTGCAACAACAACGGCGGCCCGTGGCAGGTGGGCCTGTCCGGCGTGCAGGTCCACTACCACTCGCAGGCGAGCGTGGAGAACATGGCGCGGCAGCTCTACGCGCGGGAAGGCTGGAGCATCGCCCAGGTTCTGGACCACACCGCGCGCACCGCGGGCTTCGCGGCGGGCAGCGTGGAGCACTCCACCATCGTCAACACGACGAACCTGGCGCTGCGCAAGTCGTGGCTGCTGCGCAACCACGGCGTGGGCTTCGCCATCCAGTACCCGCAGGTCCACCACCAGTGTGTCGTCCAGGGCCTGAGCTGGTGCTACGGCGGCAGCCACACCTGGAACCCCGCATACAAGTTCGCCTCCAGCCGGGCCGCCATGACGACGTCCGTGGCACACATCCGGCAGCACCTGAGCAACCTGGCCCCCTGAGGGGGGCCCGGTGAGCGGCCCGCGAAGCCCCGCGGGCCGCGTCGTGGAAGGGGAGCATCGCGCACCGCGGCATTCGCGCTAGGCTAGGCGCATGAGCCTGGCTGTCTGCGTGCGGTGTGGCAACTCGAAGGTGGGCGCGTTCACACCCTGCGCGGGTTGTGGCCTGGACCCCGCTGCCCACGGAACCGAACGGGAGCTCCAGGCGCGCAGCGTGTTCCTCACCGACCGCTACCTGCCGGGTGGGGAGCTGGAGGAGATGGGCCGGCGGATTCGCGAGGGCGAGCCGGTGACCTACGACGCCGGACTGCTCGCGCAGATTACGGAGGAGCTCCGGACCCAGAAGCTGCCCATCGTGTCGAAGGTGCCCGCCGGGCTCTCCATCGTCGTGTGGACCGTGGTGGGCGTGCTGCTCGCGCTGGCCGTGGGCTTCCTCCTCATGTCGCGGCTGCGAGGGCCCTGAGCGCCCTGTGAGCGACGGGCCGCGCCGTGGAAGGCGCTGCCCCGCGTCCACCCCGGGTGCTAGGCTCCCGCGCGCATGGCCAACCAGGACTGGGTGACGCGCCTGCTCACCGGGCGCGCGACGGCGGACAAGCAGCTCAACGTCCACCTCTCCGAGCGCGACGGCGGCAGCCTCCACGACAAGATGCGGCAGGCGTACTGGTGGATTACCAACAACGCCGTCATCTGTCCCTACTACGACCTGGAGTTCGGCGCGTCCGCGTCCCTCAAGACGCCGGCGGGTGACGAGCTCCACCTGCCCGAGGACACCAGCTACAGCTCTTTCGTCCTCATCCCCCTGCTCACCCTCTTCACCTGCCGGCGCGCGCTGCTGGTGGGCGGGCCGGGGCGCGGGAAGACGACGTCCGCCATCCTCATGGCGCTGCTGTCCGGCATGGGCCGCGACGAGGTGCACCGCGGCATCCAGCGCGGCCATCCGCAGCTCTCCATCTCCGATTTGCTGGGCGCGCCGCTGCCCTCCGACATGCTCAAGGCGGAGGACCTGTCCGCGGTGAAGGTGAGCTGGCGCAAGTGGATTGGCCAGCGCGTGAAAATCATCGACGAGTACAACCGCATCCCCACCAAGACGCAGTCCGCGCTCCTGTCCCTCATGGCGGAGGGCTACGCGGAGATGATGGACCAGTACGTCTACGCGGGCCGCTCCTCCTGGTTCCTCACCGCCAACGACGACCAGGGCGGCGGCACGTTCCAGGTCATCGAGGCGCTGAAGGACCGCATCGACGTGGTGGTGCGCGCGGTGCCGTTCAACTCGGGCTTCATGGACCAGCTCCTCCAGCGCCTGGAGGCGGACAAGTCCCCCGAGGAGCTGCTGCCCAGGGAGATTGTCTTCACGCCCGGCGAGCTGGAGCGCGCCTACGCCGCCATCCTGGAGGTGGAGGTGCCCAAGGACGTGCTGGAGCGCATCGCCTTCTTCCTGGGGCAGTTGGACTTCTGCCGGATGGCCTCGCCGCGCTTCGAGTTCAAGCACAAGGACACGCTCAAGCTGGCCGGGCAGACGGTGGCCGCGGTGTGCAACGAGCAGTGCCCGCTGGACAAGAAGGTCCACCTCTGCACGCAGACGGAGAACGGCGTCAGCGTGCGCGCGTACCAGACCATCCTCCACTTCGCGAAGGCCATGGCCTTCTTCCGCGGTCACCGCGCCGTGGAGCTGGAGGACTTCCGGCAGATTGCGCCGTGGGTGCTGCACGAGAAGCTGGTGCCCAACCCGCGCAGCGCCTTCTTCGAGGTGAAGGGCCACCGCATGCTCCTCCAAGACCGCGTGGCCTGGCTGCGGAACATGTTCGACATGGCCATGGGCCACTACGACACGCACCAGCCCCTCCGCCGCAAGGTGACGGCGCTGCGCCACGAGCTGGACAAGGGCCTGTCCGGCGTGGACCTGCGCACCACCGAGAAGCGCATGTCCAAGGTGACGGTGCTGCTGAACGAGCTGCTCACGCGGCACGAGCTGTCCGGCCCCGTCTACGAGGACGTCATCCACCTCAAGTCCCTGTACAGCCGCTACCGGAACTACGCGACGTGGCTGAAGGAGAACCCGGGCGGCCGCCCATGAGCACCTTCACCGACGAGCTGGAGGCCAACGCCCGCGCCCGCTTCGTGCGCTGGGACTCCGCCCTGTGGCGGGAGCTCACCGGCGGCGCCGCGCAGCGGCTGGGGCAGGCCCTGCTCGAAGCGGGCACGCCGGCCGCGGAGGGAGAGGAGCTGCTGCGCGCCTACCTCAAGCTCGGCGCGGAGGCCATTGGCCTGGGCTACCTGTACCCCGCGAGCGCCGGCCGGCAGAACTTCTTCACCCTGGCGTGGTCGGACCTGGTTCCCCGCCTGCTGGCCGCGGTGCCATCCCAGGAGCGCTCGCAGGTGTTCGCCAAGCTGTGGAACCTGGGGGAGAACCTGGAGGCCGCGCCGCCGTGGGTGCAGCGCATCTTCTGGCGCGTGGGCCAGGGGTTGACGTCGCTCCAGGACATCGAGGCGCGGCTGCGCGAGACGTCCGCCGTGGCCCTGGAGCCGCCCGACGCGCCGCTGGCCTCGCGCGCCCAGGCGCACTGGGTGGACCTGTCCCAGGAGGACAGCCGCTTCCTGCCCGGCGCGATGCACTTCCTGTCCCCCACCGTGGTGTGCGTGCATGACCGGCACCGCCAGGCCGTGGCGGGCCGCGACGCGGCCACGCAGGGCATCTGGCTGGCGCGGACGCCGGTGACGCTGGGCGCCATGGGCTGCCGCGAGGTGCCGGAGCAGACGCGCGCGGAGAGCCCGCAACTGGACGAGGCGCTGCGGGAGGACCCTCGCGCGGACGCGTGGTTCGCCACCCTGTCCAATGACTGGCGGGTGGCGGCCACGCTGCACACCTCCCAGCACGTGCTGGTGTTCGTCCCGGCATGAGCCAGCGGCCGCCGCGCATCCCCCCGGAAGACGTGGCCAAGAGCTGGCGCGACGCGCTGGCGCTGTGGGACGTGCGCGTGCAGCTCAGCCCGCCCGAGCCCCACGTGGCCTTCGCCCCCGACGCCAGCCACGCCCAGGAGCCGCTGGCGTACATCGACCTGGTGAAGCGGCAGGTCTTCGTCAACTTCAAGCTCCTGGAGGCCATGGAGGCCACGGGCAGCCTCACCGCGGTGCTGGCGCATGAAATCGGCCACCACGCGCGCTTCCCGCACACGCTGGGCTGGGACGCGGAGCTGCGCGTGCAGGAGCAGCGGCTGGTCCCCGGCCTGAGGCAGTCCCTCACCAACCTCTTCTACGACTTGCAGGTGAACGAGGTGGTGGGCCGCACCCACGCGGAGGCGCTGTGCGCGGTGTACCGGGGCTTCCAGCGCGTGCAGGGCGGCGAGATGTCGGCGCTGTTCTTCTTCTACCTGGCCATCTACGAGGAGCTATGGGGCCTGACGCCCGGGAGCCTGGTGCCGCCCGCGCAGCTCGAGCCGATGGAGAGGCGCTTCCCCGGCGTGCGCGCCGAGGCGCGCATGTTCGCGCAGACCTTCTACGCGCTGCCCGACGGCAAGCTCCAGTTCCTCTACTTCTGCGCCACCTTCATCCGTTACATCGAGAAGCCGGCGGACCTGGAGTTCAGCCTGCCGCTGGGCGGTGACGTCTCCGCGCCGGACGTGGACGACCTGGACGCCGCCATCCACGGCAGCAGCCGCTGGGACGACGCGATGGAGGAGGCGCAGGAGCAGGGCTGGCTGGAGCCGTTGAGCACCCGCTCGAAGGAGAAGGACGCGCTGGACACCATCCACCGCGTCACCGAGCACCTGCCCGGCAAGGGAGATGGGAAGCTGCGGCGAGCCCTGGTGGCGAAGCACTACAAGCGGCTGGTGGACCCGCACATCCTGAAGCTCCCCTCCACGCCCTCCCAGCCGGAGCCCTACCTGCGCACCACGCCCCAGGCGTGGGAGTACGGAGACGACCCGAACAGCATCGACTGGACGTTGACGGTGCTGTCCCAGGGCCACCTGGCCGCGGTGTCCCCCCTGCGCCGCGAGCTGGAGGCGGACCTGCCGCCTCCTTCCGAGCCAGGCGTGCCGTCCGTGGAAATCTACCTGGACACCAGCGGCTCCATGCCCGACCCGGAGCACAGCCTCAACGCGATGACGCTGGCGGCCCAGGTGCTGTCCGCCTCCGCCCTGCGCAAGAAGGCCACGGTGCGCGGCATCGTGTACTCCGCCTACCGCAAGCCGCTGGTGTCGCCGTGGATGTACGACGAGGAGACGGCGCGCGACTTCCTGCTGAGCTACATCGGCGGGGGCACGCAGTTCCCCTTCGACGTCATGGAGGCGCTGTCTCGCGAGCGCCCCGATGCGCTGCGCATCATCATCTCCGACAGCGACTTCCTGTGGAACCTCAGCGCGGAGAAGGACCTGACGCCGGTGCTGGAGTCCGTCCGCCGCTCGCGCCTGGTGGTGGCCGTGCTCGCGCTCCCCGACGAACTCCGCGCCCGGAAGGTGCTGGCGCCGCTGCTGCGCGAGCGCCGTTTCCGGCTGGTGCTGGTGCGCTGGCCCTCTGACTTCGCGAAGGCGGCCGCCGACCTCGCCCAGGCACTGCTGGAGAATTGAGTCCCATGGCTTTCGACATCCGCGAGCTTCAGACGCAGCTCGAAGCGGCCCCCATCGTGTCGCCGTATTCGCATGACCTGGCCCTGGCCATCATCTGCGACACCTTCCGCCTGGCGAAGCTCCGGCCACCGTCCCGGGCGGACTGGGGCGCCCTGGAGGACCGGGCCCGCTCCCCGCTGTGGCGGGAGCAGGTGGTGATGCTGGCGCACGTGCTGGTGTCCTCCGCGCTGCGGCAGGAGACGGTGCGGACGCTGGGCAGGAGCGACGACGCGACGACGCTGCTCCAGCGCTTCTTCCACGACGTGGCCCCGCTGACGGCGGAGATGATTCGCTCCAACACGTTCCGCCGCGAGGAGTTCCTCCGCAAGTGGGTGCGCGTGGTGGGCGGGCAGTGCAAGGGCGAGTCGCCGAAGGGCTCCATCGCCCGGCTCGAGCAGCTCGACTACCGCAAGGCGGAGGCGGAGATGCGCCGCGCGGAGGAGGCCCGGAAGCAGGAGGCGGAGAAGCGGCAGCAGGCCCTCCGCGAAGCGGAGCAGCGCGCCTCGGAGGCGCGCGGGTGGCGGGAGTGACGACGGGCCTGTCCCCGGACCTGCGCGTCGCGCCTCGCGCGAACATCCGCCGGGACACCGCTTCGCAGCGCCCCCACATCCCCTGGGCGGAGTCCATCGCCGATGGCCTGTCCCGCTTCGCCGCCCTTGCCGACGAGGACGCGGCCCGCGCGGACCTGGACGCCCGGCTGTCCTTCCTGCGCGCCGCCCTGCGGGACTCGCCGTACCACGCCGCGAGGCTCCACGCGGCGGGCCTCCACCCGGGGGACCTCCAGACGCTGGAGGATTTGCGTCACCTGCCCTTCCTGGACCGCGAGGCCCTGGCCGAGCACTGGGACGCGGTGCCCACGCCGCCGGCGGACGCCGACGCGTGCGTGGTGGTGAAGAGCTCCGGGTCCACCGGGGCGCCGGTGAACGTGGTGAGGGACAGGCGCGACTGCCTGCACATGTGGGCCGTGCTCCGGTTCCTCGTGGCGCGCGCGGGGGCGGTGCTGCCCGCGCGTCCCCGCGTGGTGCTGCTGGACGCGCTGCCGGGCGGGCTGGAGTACTCCGTGCGCCTGCCCATCCTCCGGGACGGCGCGCTGCACCGCCTCTCCGTGCTGCGGGAGGACGCGCTCCAGCGCCTGCGCCGCGTGCGGCCCGCGGTGCTCTTCTCCGACCCGGAGGGCCTGCGCTGGCTGGCGGCCCAGCGCGACGTGCCCACGCCCCGGCTGGTGCTCACCTCCGCGCAGCACCTGCCCGCGGGCCTGCGCGCGGAGCTCGCGAGCGTGGTGCCCGCGCCCGTCCTCAACTACTACGCAACCACGGAGACGGGGCCGCTGGCCTGGGAGTGTCTACGGCCCGAGGCGCCGGGCCGCTTCCACGTCCTGGCGCCCGATGTCTGGCTGGAGCCGGGCCTGGACGAGGTGGTGGTGACGCGGCTGCGCCCCAGCGTGCTCCCCCTGCTGCGCTACCGCCCGGGCGACGCGGGCCGCGTGCGGCGCGACGCGTGCGCCTGCGGGTTCCACGGGTGGACGCTGGAGCACTTCGGCGGCCGTGGGGCCTGCCACTTCGTCACGCCCGCGGGCCGGGAGGTGGACGCCTGGGCGCTGGCCTGGGTATTCAAACACCATGCGCTGCGGCGCTTCCGGCTGACCCAGGTCGAGACGTCACGCTTCCAGTTGGAGCTGGCGGGCGCGAGCCCCGCGGACGTGGCGCCGCTGCGCGAGCGGCTGGGCGGCGCCTTGCGGAACCTGGGGTGGACGCGGCCATGCGTGGAGGTGTGTCACGTGGAGGTGTCAGCGCTGGCCACCGGCACGAAGCCCGTGCCGTTCCGCGGGCCGCGCTGAGCAGCCTTGCATGACAGCGCGGCGAGCAAGATGTCCTGCAGTGGGCTCCGGTGCTTACCTGAAAGGTGCGTGGCTCATCCCCGGCGGTATGCCGCCGGCCAGGAGCACGCCCCCTGACCATGCACGCCCGTCCAGAACGACATCCCCCCCTCTGGGCCTCCCGCGCCGGACGCTACGGCGTCGCGCTCATCTCCCTCGCCGTCGCATGGGGCCTCGCGTCGTTCATCTCGGCCACCCCGTTCCTGTTCTTCTTCGGCGCGGTGATGGTGTCCGGCTGGTGGGGCGGCTGGGGCCCCGCGCTGGTGACGACGGCCCTGTCCGTGGTGGTGGTGGACTTCTACTTCTTCGAGCCGCTGCTCACCCTCTTTCCAGGCACGAAAGGAGCTGTCTCGCTGGCCGCCTTCGCCGTGCTGGCCCTGCTGATGACGAAGCTGAACGTCATGCTGCGCAAGGTCAACGCGGAGCGGGCCCAGCTCCTGGAGCGCGAACGCGCGGCCCGGAGCGAGGCGGAGGCCGGGCAGGCGAGGCTCCACGCGCTCTTCCGGGACGCCCCCGCCTGCATCATCCTCATGCGAGGCCCCCAGCACGTCTATTCCTTCTCCAACCCGATGAACAACGCGTTGGTGGGGCGGGACGACCTGGTGGGGAAGGAGGCACACCAGGCGCTGCCCTGGGCCGACGCGCGGGGCTTCATCACCATCCTGGACGAGGTCTACCGCACCGGCGTGCCCTTCGTGGGCAACGCCGTGCCGTTTCCCCGCGCCCTCCCCAACGGGGAGACGCAGGAGGTCTGTCTCAACATCGTGTATCAGCCCACCCGGAACGAGAAGGGCCAGGTGGACGGCATCGCCGGCTTCGGCTTCGACGTGACGGACCTGGTCCGCGCCCGCCAGCGCGCGGAGGCCCTGACGCACGAGCTCCAGCAGGCGGAGGCGCGCGACTGGCTCCTGGCGGAGTCGGGCGCGGTGCTGACGTCGTCGCTGGACGACGAGGCGACGCTGCGGAACCTGGCGAAGCGGGTGGTGCCCACCTTCGCGGACTGGTGCGTGGTGGACGTGGCGGAGCCGGATGGCACGTTCCGGCGGCTGGAGGCGGCGCACTTCAGGCCCGAGGATGACGCGCTGGCGGAGGACCTCCTCCGCCATGGGCTCCTGCCCGAGGGCAATCCGGGGCACCCTCCCACGGTGGCCCTGCTGAAGGCGGAGCCCGTCTACATCGAGCACCTGACGCGCGAGCGCGCCCTCGAGCTCGGGCACGACGCGGAGCACGCCCGGGTGATTCGGGCCCTGGGGCCGGTCTCCTTCATCTCCGTGCCGCTGCTTGCCCGTGGACAGGTGCTGGGGGTCCTCTCCTTCATCCACACCTACTCCGGCCGGTACTACACGGCGTCGGACCTGGCCTTCGCCAAGGAGCTGGCCCACCGGGCCGCGCTGTCCATGGAGAACGCCCAGCTCTACGCGGAGGCCCGCGAGGCCATCCGCCTGCGCGACGAGTTCATGTCCATTGCCAGCCACGAGCTGAAGACGCCGCTCACCCCACTGAGCCTGAAGCTCCAGTCGCTCGCGCGGGAGCTGGCCCGGCATCCCGGACCGGTTCCGCGCGGCGTGGTGGAGCGCTACGTGGAGGTGGGCGCGCGACAGGTGAAGAAGCTGGCGGAGCTGGTGGGGGATTTGCTCGACGTGTCCCGCATCGCCGCGGGGCGGCTGTCGCTGGCGATGGAGGAGATGGAGCTGGGTCCGCTCGTCCGGGAGGTGGTGGCCCGCTACGAGCCCCAGGCCGCGCGCGCCGGGTCCACCCTGCGGCTGGACGCGGAGGACCTCCGCATCGTGGGCCGGTGGGACCTGCTGCGCCTGGAGCAGGTCATCACCAACCTGGTGGACAACGCCGTGAAGTATGGGAATGGCAAGCCCATCCTCGTGCGGCTGGAGCCCCATGACGGCGGCGCGCGGCTGACGGTGCGGGACCAGGGCATTGGCATCGCGCCCGAGCACCTGCCCCGCCTCTTCGGCCGCTTCGAGCGCGCCGTGTCCGAGCGCAACTACGGCGGCCTGGGCCTGGGGCTCTACATCACCCGCACGCTGGTGGAGGCCATGGGCGGCCGGGTCCAGGTGGAGAGCACGCTGGGCCAGGGCTCCGCCTTCACCGTGGTCCTCCCCAGCAACCTGGGCGCGGAGCAGGCGGCCCACGCGCCCTGACGGGGTGATTGGGGCCGCGAAGGGCATGCGCTGACCGGCGTGTCCCGTTAGAGGGGGCGTCACCACGAGGAAGGAGCGAGGGACATGGAGACTCGGAAGCTGGGAACGCAGGGCCCCACGGTGTCGGCGCTGGGGCTGGGCTGCATGGGGATGTCCGACTTCTACGCGGGGCGGGATGACGCGGAGTCGGAGGCCACGCTGCTGCACGCGCTGGAGCGGGGCATCACCTTCTTCGACACCGCCGACATGTATGGCTCGGGCGCCAACGAGCAGCTCGTGGGCCGGGTGCTCAAGCCGCACCGGGCGAAGGTCGTGCTGGCGACGAAGTTCGGCATCGTCCGCGACCCGGCGGACCCGCACAAGCGCGGCATCAACGGGCGGCCGGAGTACGTGAAGCAGGCCTGCGAGGCCAGCCTGCGCCGGCTGGGCGTGGACGTCATCGACCTGTACTACCTGCACCGGCTGGACGCGCAGACGCCCATCGAGGAGACGGTGGGCGCCATGGCGGAGCTGGTGCGCGAGGGCAAGGTGCGCTTCCTGGGCCTGTCGGAGGTGGACGCGGACACGCTGCGCCGGGCGGCGAAGGCGCACCCCATCACCGCGCTCCAGAGCGAGTACTCGCTGTGGAGCCGTGAGCCGGAGGACGGCGTGCTCCAGGCGTGCCGCGAGCTGGGCGTGGGCTTCGTGCCGTACAGCCCGCTGGGCCGCGGCTTCCTCACGGGGCAAATCAAGCGCTTCGAGGACCTGGCGCAGGACGACTACCGCCGCTTCTCGCCCCGCTTCCAGGGGGAGAACTTCACGCGCAACCTGGAGCTCGTCGCGCACATCGAGCGGCTGGCGAAGGAGAAGGGGTGCACCCCGGCGCAGCTCGCGCTCGCGTGGGTGCTGGCGCAGGGGAAGGACCTGGTGCCCATCCCCGGCACCAAGCGCCGCAAGTACCTGGACGAGAACCTGGGCGCGCTGGAGGTGACGCTCACGGCCGCGGACCTGGCCGCCATCAACGCCATCGCGCCGCCGGGGGTCGCCGCGGGTGAGCGCTATCCGCCGACCATGCAGTCCACGCTGCCCAAGGCGTCCCAGCCGCGGGCGCGGTGAGGTGTGGGGCTCGCTCGGGGCTGAGGCGCCTTGCGCGGCGGCTCAGCTTCGGGCGCGAGGGAGCTGGGCGTGCGGCCGCCAGGCGCCGTCGCCGCCCAGGCAGTAGCGGCAGGTGGCCAGCGGCGTCTCCCGTTCGAGGTGGTTGAGCAGGTGGCCCAGCAGGTCCGGCGTGTCGAGCGGCACGCCGTCGATTTCGCCCAGCGCGGGCAGCTCCGGGTAGGTGCGCCCCAGCACCGTCGCCACGTGCGGCGGGCGCGTGCAGGCGTAGAAGCGGCCCGCGTGGACCAGGTGGCAGCGGACCTTCAGCCAGCACCGGGCGTGGACGCCTCGCACGGCCTCTTCGGTTTCGTGGGGCGCCTCCGGCGTGAGCTGCTGGAAGGCGTCGATGCGCTTCACCGTGAGGTGGACGCCGTGCTGCTCGCAGCGCTCGGTGATGCGGGCGATGGAGCGCTCCGGCAGCGGCGCGGAGGTGTAGACGGACAGGGTCATCCGGTCCAGGCGCTCGTAGACGGCGTCAGGCGCGCTCTGGGCGAGGAAGCCGTTGGTGGTGACGGACACCTGCCGGGAGATGCCCGAGGCGCGCACGGCGTCCAGCACCGCTGGCAGGTCGGGGTGGAGGAAGGGCTCGCCGCCCGTGAGCTTGAAGACGTTGGGCCTCAGGGCCTGGGCGAGCTGGCGCAAGTCCTTGCCCAGGGCCGCGGGGTCCACGGACCAGGCGGGCAGGTGCGGCGACAGCGGGCAGCACTGCTCGCAGCGCAGGTTGCAGTGCGTGGCGACGTGCGTCTCCAGGGACCAGGTGAGGATGCGTCCGTCTTGGAGCTCGTAGCGCACGGCGGGACTATACCGAGGTTGCCCGGGGCCCCTGGCGCTTGTCACAGTAGCCGCGTGTCTCACGCCTCTGGCGGCCCGCTCGCCGCCCTGCCCCGCTACCAGTCATCGGCGCGTGTGGCGTCATCCGTGTGGCGGCTCAACCCCACGGGGCTGGCCCCGGAGGCCGTCGCCGCCTTCCTGCGCCATTCGCTGCGGCCCGAGGAGAGCGTGTTCCAGGGCGTGCGCAGGGTGCCCGGGGCGTTGCCTCGCGTGCGGCGCGGCACGGAGGCGCTCGCGGATGAAGACACGCTGGCGGAGCGGCTCGTGGCCGCGCTGGCGGACCGCGTGGGCCGGCACCTGGCGGCGGGCGCGGTGGACGTGAGCCTGAGCGGCGGCGTGGACAGCGCCACGTTGTGCGCCCTGGCCGCGCGGCAGGCCCCTGGACGCGTCCGTGCCTGGACCATGGACGTCCACTTCGCGGACGCCACGGAGCGGCGGAATGCCCGGACGGTAGCGCGTGAGGCCGGCGTCGAGCTGGTGGACGTGGCCATCCCGGACGCGGTGCTCCCCGAGCTGTTCGAGCCCGCTGTGCTGAGCCAGGAGACGGCCATCCTCAACGCCCGCGCCGTGGCGAGCTTCGCCTTCTACGCGGAGGCCAGGCGGCAGGGCGCTGTCACCCTGCTGAGCGGCGCCGGCGCGGACGAGGTGCTCATGGGCAATCCGGAGGCGCTCGTGGGCGCGACGGCCCGGGTGAGGGAGGACCGGCGCCTCGCTCGCGAGGTGCTGCGCCCAGGGCCTGTGGACAACTTGGGGGTGGATCAGCGGGCGCGGCTGCTCCCGTGGGAAGCGGGGCTGGCGCCCGGTGACGAGGATCATCCAGAAGAGGTCCGTTACGCGGCCTGGGTCCTCTGGGAGCTGGTCCTGCCTCCCGAGCTCCGCAGCGCGAGCACACAGGGGGTGAAGGTGCACACGCCCTACCTGGACGCAGGCTTCGCGGACGCGGCGCTGGCGCTTCCCCGGGACGTGCTGGCCCGTCACGACGCGGGCAAGTGGCTCTTCCGGCACGCGGTGCGCTCGCTCGTGCCCGACGCGGTCCGGCTCGCTCGGAAGACGCCGCGTTACGCGCAGACGGCGCTCTCCAGTCCCGTCCGCGCGCGCTGGTTGGAGCTGTACCGGGAATGGCTCACGCCTGACCGGCTGGGGCCGCTGGAGGTCGTCGACGTGGGCGCGGCCCGGGCGCTGCTGGAGCGCTCCGCGCGTCTGGCGCCTGACGCTTCCGAGGCGGGGGGCGTGGACCGGCTGTTGATGCGGCTGTGCTCGCTCGCCATGCTCCACGCCCACGCCAGCGCTCGCCCCCCATGTCCCGAATCCTGATTGCGACCTCCCCCGAGAAGGGCCACCTCAACCCCATGGCCGGTGTCGCGCTGTGGCTGCGCCGCATGGGCCACCACGTGGGCTGGCTGTGCCTCCCCGAGCCGGCGCCGCAGCTCGAGCGGCTGGGCGTGGAGGTGCTGCCCCTGCCCCACGCCGGGCCGCCCGTGCCCACCATCGAGACGGGAGGCGAGGCGCTCGCGCGGCTGGTGCTCGACGAGGCCGCGCTGGGGAAGTGGATTCGGGGGCTGTTGATTGACGCCGTGCCCTCGCTGCTGACGCCGGTGCGCGAGGCCGTCGAGCGCTTCCGCCCGGAGGTCATGGCGCTGGACGGGATGCAGTACGCCGCCGTGCTGGCCGCCCATGACTTGCGCATCCCCTGGGCCGGGGTGTCCTCCGCGCTGTCGCTGCTGGAGCCGCCGGTCGACTACGGGCTGCGCCGCAACGTGCGCGCGCTGGCCGGGGAACGGCAGGCGCTGTTCGCCCGCCACGGCTTCGATGCCCGCTTCCGCAACTGCGAGTGCCTGTCACCGGACCTCAACGTCATCTTCGCCACGGAGGCCTTCCTCGGCCCCGACGCCGGGCTCCCGCCCGCCACGCACCTGGTGGGCCCGTCCACGCCTCCCGAGGCGCGCGGCGACGAGGTGGACTTCCCCTGGGAGCGGCTGGGCTCCAGGCCCGTGGTGTACGTGTCCTTCGGCAGCCAGATTTCGTGGCAGCCGGAGGTGTTCCGAACGCTCGCCGAAGCCGCCGCCCCCCTGGGCGTCACCGTCGTGCTCAGCGCGGGCGAGCTGGCTGATACAGAATTTGTCTACACGCTTCCGGGTGACGTCGTCGCCGTGCCATACACACCTCAGCGACAACTGCTCCCGCGGGTTTCCGTGCTCGTGTCACACGGCGGCGCCAACTCCGTGATGGAGGCGCTGACCGAAGGCGTTCCGATGCTGCTTCTTCCTGTCTGCAATGACCAGCCCATCCAGGCGCACTTCCTGGAGAAGTCGGGCGCCGGGCTGGTGAGGGATTCGCGCACGCTCTCCGTCGAGGACTGCCGCGCGGCGCTCCGCCAGTTGCTGGAGCCGGGCACGGCGCTGCGCCAGCGGGCGGCCGGCATCGCCGCCTCCTACCAGGCACGGGACGGCGCGAAGGGAGCCGCTGAACGCATCACCCGGCTCGTGGCGTGAGTGATTGCATGCGTGATTGGGACGTGCGGCGACTGGTGCTGCCGGGTGTATCACCGCTGGAGGTGTGGAACCTGCCCGTGCAGGGGCGCGAGCTGTGGGAGGTGCTCGGGGCGCCTCGCGTGGAAGCGGACCGGAGCGCGGGCGTGCCCGAGCGAGCGCTCGCTGGACGGCTGCGCCCGGCCCTCACGGTGGCGTTGTCGACCCTGGCGAAGCGGCACGTCGTGGATGCCGTGTGGCTCAGTGGTGGGCTCGTCTGCCTGGAGGGGTTTGGCGAGATGCTCGCGCGCGTGGCCCCCGCGCTCCCCTGCCCCGTCTACGCGGCGGAGCATCCGCTCTTCGCCCCGGCCCAGGCGGGCCTGCGCCTGTTGGCGCCCTTCGCGCCCGCCCATCCGGTGGCGCTCGACGTGGGGCAGACCGGCATCAAGTGTGTGAGCCACACGGCGGCGCCGCGCATCTTCGAGCGCGACACGGCCCTGCTCCCCCGGTACTTCATTGGAATGGCGCGCCCCACGGACGGGCGCCACGTGAAGGCGGCGGTGGCGTTCATCGCCAGTGCCCTGCGGGTCTTCTCGGCGCGGCCACCCGATGCCCTGTGCCTCGCGCTGCCGTGCCCGCTGGACGCGATGCTGGTGCCAGGAGGCTGCACCTACGGCTGGGAGGGACAGGCGTCGCTGGTGGCGGACATCCTCCGAGCGGCGCTGGGGACCGAGGGGCACGGGACGGCGCTGGTGCTCAACGATGCCGAGCTGGCCACGGAGGCCGCGCGGAGTGATGCGCGGCTGGCGCGTCACTCGCGCGTGCTGTGCCTCACCCTGGGCTTCGGGCCGGGTGGCGCGCTGCTGGAGCGGCGCTGAGCGGGCGCTCCGTATTCCTCAGTGCAGGTCCAGCTCCTTCTTCGGTGCGATGTCGGGGCGCTGCTTCGTCACCAGCGCCTTCGCGGTGCTGAAGAGGACCTTGAGCTTCCCGCCCGCCGGGTGGACATATTCGGCGTGCTCGGGCGTGAAGCGCAGCAGGGCGATGTCTCCCTCGTCCGGACCTTTGGGGAACCAGGGCTTCCAGCCGGGCTCCCACAGGTCATGGATGGTCCTCCGGTCCCGGACAATCTCCACCACGCCCGACACGGAGAGGTAGGTGGCGCTGTCCTCCGACGCGTGGAAGGCCAGGGAGCAGTGCGGGTCTGACTCCAGGTCCTGCACCTTCTGCGTGTCCGCCCAGGTGGCGAACCAGAGCACGGTGCCCGACTTGTGCTTCTTCGCCACCGCCATGGGCCGCGTGTGGAAGTGCCCGTCCGCGCCACGGGTGGTGAGGAGCGCGGTGTCGTAGTCCTTCAGCAGGGCCTCGAACTCGCGGCGGTCTCCCTGGATGACACCCTGCGGCTGGTTCGTCGTGCTCTCGCGTGGCTGTTCCATGGGGCTGACCTTTCGTTCGCCATCGTGAAGTCCCTGGTGAACGTAGGGATGCGCGGGCCATGAGGAAGCAGCGGAGCCGGGGACGCGCGGACCGCTCCCCTGGCGGGCTGGTCGCGAGGTCCGATGGCCTCGCCGCCGGCCTGGACCTGGTAGCCTGGCCGGGTTGACGAACCAGGACCTCGACTGGCCCATCCGGGTCGCCGCCATGAACGCGCTGCAGAAGCTGGTGCGCCAGCATGGCGAGGTGCTGCCCTGGAACGTCATCAATCAAGGCTTCACGTACCAGGGCGAGACGCTGCACTTCGCCAACCGCGCGCGCGGCATCTTCTGGCCCCGGCACATGCGCGAGACGGCGCTGTCCATCAAGACGACCGTGCCCCGCGAGGGCCGCGAGGCGCGCTACGACGACCTGCGCTCGAACGAGGGCTTCCAGTACCGGTTCCAGGGAACGGACGTCGAATCACGCGACAACCGGCGGCTCGTGAGGGGCATGGCGTGGGACGTCCCGCTCATCTACTTCTACGGCATCGAGTCCGGCTTCTACCGGCCCATCTGGCCCGTCTACATCGCCGAGGTGAACCCGGCCGAGCTGAGCTTCACCGTCGTCTCCGCCGCCCCGGACGCGGAGGTGCTGACGCCCGGGCTCCACGCGGCGGACCCGAAGCTCCTGAACCTGGAGCGCCGCTACGCCACGGTCCAGATGAAGAAGCGGCTGCATCAAGCCGCCTTCCGGCAGCACGTGCTGCGCGCCTATTCGCAGCGGTGCGCGGTGTGCCGGTTCCCCCGTCTGGAGCTGCTGGACGCGGCGCACATCCTTCCGGACCGGGACGAGCGCGGCCGGCCGGAGGTCCCCAACGGGCTCGCGCTCTGCAAGCTCCACCACGGCGCCTTCGACACGGACCTGCTGGGCATCCGCCCCGATGGCATCATCGAAATCGCGCCCCGGCTGCTCGCCGAGCGCGACGGCCCCACGTTGGAGTACGGACTCAAGTCCTTCGCCGGAAAGGCGCTGAGCGTCCTGCCGGAGTCCCGTGAACAGCAGCCGCGCCGCGACTACCTGGAAGCCCGTTACGAGCGCTTCCTCAAGGCGAGCTGACCCGATGGCCAGGAGACCTCCCCAAATGGGCAGGGCAGCGCCCTGACCGGTCCGCCGGCATCGTCTGGGACGCCGAGGCCCCCCATCCTCACCACCAGCCAGGCCGTGGAGCACGAGGCCGGCCTCCAGGTGGATGACCTGCAGCGGCTCATGGCGCTGGCCACGGAGGACGAGGTGACGCTGGAGCTGCTGCGCGGGGGCGGCGGCCGGAAGACGGCCCGGGCGCGGAGGCGGCCTCGCATCGGGCCCGTGGCCGCCTGACTCAGGCCACGACGCCGCGAGGCGTCCTGCCCTCCGCGTCCGGCATCTTCCCCTGGAGGAGCAGGTTGTCGTCCCGGCAGAGGCTCTTGTAGGACCACACCCAGAACGAATCTCCAGGACGTGACTCCTGGAGATATTCGTCCAGCACGTCGGCGTCGTCGCAGATGAAGCGGTGCGGGGCGCGCGTCTCCCGGTAGAAGCGGTGCTCGATGATGAGCGGGCTTTCGTTCGCCAGCATCTCCCGCAGGCGGCTCAACGTCTCCGGGTCGGTGATGCGCGAGCCTTCGAGAGTCCACGCGTCCATGGGTGCGGTGCCGCGCCTTTCTTCCCACGAGCTGAAAAGGGCCCGGGGATGATAGCGGAGGACTCTGCTAGCACAGCCCCTCGCGAGCAAGTCCACGTCACAAGCGCGCGTCCTGGGAGGACCCCGGCCGGTGCTCGGTGAAGAGCTCGTCCTCGTAGCACCAGGCCCACGCCTCGCCCGGCTCGAAGGACTGGATGACGGGGTGGGCCGTCCGCTGGAAGTGCTTCGTGGCGTGCCGGTTCGGGGATGAGTCACAGCACCCGACGTGGCCACACGTCAGACAGCGGCGCAGATGCACCCAGCTCGCCCCCATGGCCAGACACTCCTCGCAGCCTCGCGCGCGAGGGGGCGGGTCACCCGCCTGTTCGAGGTGCTCGCAAATCGGTTCCATGTGACCTCCCTTCTGGACGCCCAGCGCCCTCCACACCGTAGGCACTGAGTCACAGGTCCATCAGCGGCCACCGGCCAGGGCGGCGAGCCACCGAAGCCCCGTCCTCTTCACGGTCCGATGATTGGCGCACGCGCGGCCCCGGGTGCACGGTAGAGCCCCATGGCCACCACTCCCCCCGGCACCCCCGTCGCCTATGACAGTCCCCGGGGCAGAGGCGTGTTGCTCGCGAGCGTCCTGGGCAGCGGCATGGCGTTCCTCGACTCCACGGCCGTCAACGTCGCCCTGCCCGCCATGGGCCGGGAGCTCCAGACGGGCCTGTCCGGCCTGCAGTGGGCGGTGGACGCCTACCTGCTCACGCTCGGCTCCCTGGTGCTCACGGGAGGGGCGCTGGGCGACGCGAAGGGACAGCGGCGCGTCTTCCTGCTGGGCATGCTCGCCTTCACCGTCACGTCCGTGCTGTGCGGGCTGGCGCCGAGCGCCTGGACGCTGGCCGCCTTCCGCGCCGCGCAGGGCGTGGGGGCCGCGCTGCTGGTGCCCGCGAGCCTCGCCCTGCTGCGCACGTCATTCCCGCCGGAGGACCGGCAGCGCGCCGTGTCCGCCTGGGCCGGGCTGTCCGGCGTCACCACCGCCGTGGGGCCGCTGCTGGGCGGCTGGCTCGTGGACGCGGGCTCGTGGCGCTTCGTCTTCTTCCTCAACGTGCCCCTGGCCGCGCTCACCGCGTGGGCGGCGCTGCGCCACGTTCCGGACATCGCGCCACAGGCGGGGACGCGGGGGTTGGACCTCGCGGGCTCGGTGACGGCGGCGCTCGGCCTGGGAGGCCTCATCTACGCGCTCATCGAAGGGCCCGCCCATGGGTGGCCCCTGGCGGCCATCGTCGCCGCCCTCGTGGGCGCGGTCCTGCTCGCGGGCTTCTTCGCGTTGGAGGCGAGGCAGCGAGCCCCGATGCTTCCCCTCACCCTCTTCCACTCACGGACCTTCTCCGGCGCGAACCTCACCACGCTCGTCGTGTACTTCGCGCTGGGTGGGGCCACCTTCCTGGTGGTGCTCGCCCTGCAGCAGCAGCTTGGCTATTCGGCGCTCGGCGCGGGGGCCGCGTTGCTGCCCATCACCCTGCTGCTGCTCCTGCTCTCACCGCCGGTGGGCCGGCTGGCGGGACACCTGGGCGCGAGGCCGCTGATGACGGCGGGGCCGCTGCTGGCGGGCATGGGGCTGGCGCTGCTGACGCGCATCCAGCGTGGGGGTGACTACGTCAGCACCGTGCTGCCCGGCATCGGGGTGTTGGGCCTGGGCCTGGCGCTCACCGTGGGCCCCCTCACGGCGGTGGTGCTCGGCGCCGTCGAGGACCGCTACGCGGGCATCGCCTCTGGCGTGAACAACGCCGTGGCCCGCATCGCCGGACTGCTCGCGGTGGCGCTGCTGCCCCTGCTGGGCGGGCTGGCCGGCGACAGCGGCGTGGACTTCCTGGTGGGCACCCGCCGCGCGCTCTGGGTGTCCGCCGGCCTGTGCGCCGTGGGCGCCCTGTGCGCGTGGCTCACGATTCCGCGCGAGGCGGGGCGCACGCCCTCCGCGTGACACGGACGCAGGGCAGGCGAACGCCGGGCACGACGGGTGGGGCGCACGCCCTCCGCATCGCAGGGGCACGGACCAAGCGACCCTTGGGCCCCCACGCGTGGCGCGCCCGCTCCGGTGAACCGGACCGGCTCCCAACGCCGCGAGGACCCAATGCGCCCTACCGCCGCCGCGGGGCGCACGCCGCCCCAGGTTGGCCCGGCCGGGTTTCAACATGGCCCCCCAGGAGAGGCCCCCCGCGCTCACGGCTCAACGGCGTCCGTGCTCGTCACTCAGCGGCGGTGCCTCGCGCGCCGGCTCGGTGCCCTCCTGGGCGCCGTAGCCCCCGATTCCCTTCTGGAGGATGCGGTCCTCGCCCACGTCCTCATCCGTGACGTCGCCGCGCACCGCGCCCTTCTGGTGCCTCGCCTCGCGCTCCAGCTCCTCCGGGCGCGTGGTGTCCATCCGCTCATCGCCCCGCACGGGGCTGCCCTTGTTGTCGGCCATGGTGGTTTCCCCTTTCGGAGGGAAAGGTCCGAAGCCTCCTCGCGCTGGGCAAGCCACCTGCCCTGGCGCCACCGCCCGCCGGACAGGCAGAAGGCCCCCGCCCCAGCGCGGGACGAGGGCCTTCGGGAATCAACACCGCCGCGCTTCGCGCTAGCTCTTGTACTTCACCGAGCAGCCATAGGGCGTGGTGGTGCTGGTGGGGACCTGCTGGCCGCCCACCACCGCGTCCACCGCCGTCTTCACGTGGTTGGACGGCCTGGCGTTCTTGCCGCGCGGGTCATCGTCGATGGCGCCCGCGTAGCGGACGACGCCCTTCTCGTCGATGACGTACATGTGCGGCGTCGTCTTCGCGCCGTAGGACTTGCCCACCGTGCCGCTCGCGTCCTGGAGCACCGGGTAGGGGAAGCCCTCTTCCTTCTTCCAGGCCGCGGACTTCGCCGGCGTGTTGTGCGCGGTGGAGTCCACCGCCAGCCACACGACCTTCTTCGCGTCGAAGCCCTTCAGCGTGGTGGCCATCGTGTCGCTCTTGTAGTGCCGCTGCACGAAGGGGCACTCGGGGTTGGTCCACTCGAGCACGACGACCTTGCCCTTGTACTGCGCCAGCGTGTGCTCCTTGCCGGACTCGTCCTTCAGCGTGAAGGACGGCGCGGGCTTGCCGACCTCCGCGTCAGCCAGAGCGGGCGCACTCACGAACAACGTACCCACGGCGAGAGCGGTGAAGACCTGCTTCATGATGTTCCTCCAGCGTTCTTGAGACTGCGGGGGAGAGACGGCACGGCTGTCAGTGATTGGGGAAGCCCGCGGCGCAGAGGACGTTCGCGCCGCCGCCCAGCTTCGAGGGTGCGCACTCCGCCGCGCGCTTCACCGCGTCCGACACCAGGCCCGGGGTGAGCAACTCCGGCAGCACCTCCGGCGTGGCGGGAGCGCCCGGGCTGAGCACCAGGTACATGGGCACACCGGCCCGGCCATGCTCGGCCAGCTTGGCGGTGATGCGCGCGTCCCGGCGCGTCCAGTCCGCGATGAAGAAGGCCACCTGGTGCTTCGAGAAGGCGTCACGGACCTCGTCGGTGGACAGCACGGTGCGCTCGTTGAACTTGCAGGTGAGGCACCAGTCCGCCGTGAAGTCGATGAACACCGGCTGGCCCGCGGCCAGCGCCGAGTCCACCGCGTCCGCGCTCCACGGCCGCGCCGTGGCCACCGCGGACCCGAGCGGGGGCGCCGCCGCGGGGCCCTGGTCCTCGAAGCGCAGCGTCAACAGGCCGGACGCCACCAGCACACCGGCGGCCACTCCCACCGTGGCCAGCCTGCGCACGCCATCCTGCGCCTGCCCCTGGCCATACAGCCACGTGACGAGCCCCACCGCGACCAGGAACGCCAGCAGCCGCGCCATGCCGTCCACGCCGGCCAGCCCGCCCATCACCCACACCAGCCAGACGGTGGTGCCCAGCAGCGCGAAGCCCAGCACCTGCTTGAAGCGCTCCATCCACGCGCCCGGCCTGGGCAGCTTCTTGGCCAGCCCGGGCACCAGCACCAGCACGCAGAAGGGCAGCGCGAGCCCCAGCCCCAGCGCGGTGAAGACGGCCAGCACCGTCAGGGGCCCGGCCGCGAAGGCGAAGCCCACCGCGGTGCCCAGCAGCGGCGCCGAGCACGGCGTGGCCAGGACGACGGCCAGCACGCCCTCGCCGGCGCTGTGCATCAGGCCGTGGCTCTGGTCCACCTTGCCCGCCAGCGCGGTGCCATCCAGGCCCACGTTGAAGACGCCGAAGAGGTTGAGCGCGAAGGCCACCAGCACCGCGCAGACGCCCGCGACGAAGAGCGGCTCCTGGAACTGGAAGCCCCAGCCCACGCTCGCCCCGCCCGCGCGCACCGCCAGCACGCCGCCCGCCAGCAGCAGCATGGTGCCGATGATGCCGCCCGCGTAGGCCGCCGCGTGCGCGCCCACGCGGCCCTGCTCCTGCTGCACCATGCGCGTGAAGCCGTAGGCCTTGAGCGCCAGCACGGGGAACACGCACGGCATCAGGTTGAGCAGCGCGCCGCCGAAGAAGGCGAACACCAGCGCCAGCCCCAGGCCCATGGACGACTCGGCCGCGGGCGGCGTGGCGACGGCGGCGCCCACCGGCTTCACCGCGGCGATGCTGTCCTTCACCGACGGCGGCTTCACCGCGGCCGGCGTCCCCGCCGCCGCGCCACTTGCCGCCACCATGGGGGCCAGCGGCGCCGTCACCTCCAGGTACTGGTAACCGGTGGCCGCCGTGCCCAGGCGCAGCACGCCCGTCAGCCCCGGCGCGGTGGCCTGCACGTCCGGCTCCGCCTTGCCCTTCAGCTTGAAGCGGCCCGGTCCCTCCGCCGACAGTCCCACGCGCGCCACGCCCGGGATGCGCTCGGCGACGAAGAAGTCACCCTCCACCGCGGGCACGGCCGCGCCGCCCGGGGCCGTCACGGTGAGGGTGCCGGTGAAGTCCTGGCCCGCCGTGAGCTGGGGCGCGTCCAGCGCCAGCGTCGCCACGTGGCCGCTGTCCCGGGCGGGACGGGGTACCTTGGCCAGCTCCGCGTCGAAGACGGCCGCCGTCTCGGCGTCGCGCACCGTCTGGGGGCCCAGGGGAAGCGAGCGCGTCAGCACCAGCTCCGCGGGGATGCAGTGCACCTCGCAGACCAGCGCCTCCACGGCGGCGGACACCGTCAACACCCCCGTGGTGGGGCCCTCCATGGCCTTGGCGTCGGCGATGAGGATGGCCTCGCCGTCGTAGCCGTGGGTGGTGATGAAGCCGTCGGGCGTGCGGAAGGTGTGCGGGAAGGGCCACTGGAGCGGCCCCACGGTGACGCCGGGCGTGTCCCACGCGACCTCCGTCTCCAGGCCCGAGTCACCCGGGTTCTTCCAGTAGACGTGCCAGCCCGGGTCCAAGCGGAAGCGCACGCCCACGCGGAAGGTGTCCCCCGGCTTCACCTGGGTCGCGTCCACCAGCAGGGCGCCCTCGATGCGCGGGTCCCCTTCATCCGGCGCGCTCGTGGCCACGGCCGACGCGGGCAGCTCCGCCCACGCGACCGCCGCCACCAGCAGCAGTCCGATTCCGCCAACCACGCCGAGCCTCTTGGACCGCCGATGCGTCATGCGACTCCCGTTAACCCAGAGGAGGCCGTCCCGCCAGCGGCAGACACCCGGCCCCGAGCACAGTGAACCATCCGGGCAGGCGGGCATTCCCCCTGATGACGCGCCACGCCCTCTGCCAGGCGGACGGCCAGGGGTTACAGCGTCACAGAAGAGACGTCATGACCCCACAGAGGGCGGCCGAGCGTCGGCCGTCAGTCCTCGGTCTTCCAGGGCAGCAGCGCGGGCGCGGGGGCGGCGGGGCCCACGCGGCTCATGGTGATGCGGGAGACCTCGGAGTGCGCGCGGCGCATCACCAGGGCGGGGTTCTGGTTGGCGCGGCGCTCAATCACCCGGCGCAGGTCCGCCAGCCGCTCCACGTGGCGCTGCGCGGGCACGTCGGATGCGCCCAGCCGCGCGAGCTTGTAGAGGGCCACGTCGGCGGCCTCCAGCGCCCGCTCCGCGGCGTCCTGGTGACGGCGGCCCAGGGCCTTCCACGCGGTGGCCTCGGCGGCGACCAGGTCCAGCTCGGAGGCGACGGCGCGCACGAAGCGGCCCGCCTCGCTGTCGGGCAACACGCGCGTCACCGGGATGGTGATGCGCCGCGTGTCGCCGTGCTCGGAGTAGGACGTCGTCACCCCCAGGTTCCACTCCGCCTCCCCCAGCATGCCGGAGAAGAGGACCCGGCGCGGGAAGGCCTGGGAGACGGCGCCCAGGGTGGCGCTCATGGCGTCTCCCTCCACGCGCGAGGGATAGCGGTGGCGGCAGCGGACGTCGGCGAAGCCCGAGGGCAGCACGTGCACGCGCGCGTCGGCGACGACCTCACCGAAGAGCTCGGCGCCGAGCTGGCCCACGGCCATGGGCAGCCCTTCCGGGTCATCCACGTGCACGAAGCCGGTGCCGGAGGGGCTGGTGAGGGCCTCCAGGACGTCGGGCAGGTAGTGGCGGCCCAGGCCCAGCGCGTGGAGCATGACGCCGGACTCGGCGACGCGGGCGCCCAGCGTCTTGAACTCGGCGAGCTGCGACGGGCCCACGGAGGGCTCGCCGTCGGTGAGCATCAGCACCTGGGGCCGGGCGCCGGGCACGAGCACGCGGCGGGCGGCCTCCGAGGCGCGCTCCACGGCCTCGTGCAGGGCGGTCCCCTCGCCGGACTCCAGGCGCGCGAGCACCTTGAGGAGCTGCGCGCGGGCGCTGGCGTCCATGGCGCGCATGGGGAGGACCTGCTCGGGCTCCGCGTCGAAGGTGAGCAGGCCCAGGTAGTCCCGGGGGCTGGCGCGCTCGACGAGCGCCTGGGCGGCCTGCACCGCGGCGAGCAGCGGCACGCCGCGCATGGAGGCGCTGCGATCCAACGCCAGGTTGATGGCCACGGGGGCGCGCGGGGCGTCGGCGTCGGCCTCCAGGGTGACGAGGAGGAGCACCTCGCGGCCGTGCTCGCCGTCACGCTCCACTGCCCAGGCCGTCTGCTTCATACGTACTCCCCCGTGGTCGCACGAGGCATTGTGCCGCGAATCAATCTGCGAGGGCGGAGCGCCCCCGATGCCGGAAGTCTCATGGGCCACAACGCACGGGAGCGGGGGACGCCCACGGGCAGGCTGCGGGGTCTGAGAATGTCGGGAGTCGTGCTTTGGAGCAAGGGGGGGCCCGGGGGCTCACCGTCGCGGGAGCCACCACGCGGGCATCCGTCGCCCCGGTTACCGCGAGTGCCCCCGCGCTTCCACCGGCCGCGGGGGCCGCGAACTACTCAGCCGCGCTCCAGCCGCCCCAGGACTCCTCGGCGTAGCCCCAACGGCGGCCGGGCGCGCCCTCGTCGGCCCCCGAAGACTCCGCGTCGGCGTCCTGCCGCGGATCCACATAAGGCAACCCTTCATCGTCCATGTACGTGGTGTCGTCGTGAACCATCGTCGGCTCCTCTGGAGGCCACCCTGGTGGAGGGGGGCATCCCGCTTCGGTCGACCCGGGCTCGCCCCATGCGAGGCCCGCTCAAGCAGGCGTTGACCGATTTACCGACCATGTTGGGGATGTCGCCCCGCGTTGTAAAGCCCTTGGGGTCTCAAAGTTCCAGGCGCCGTGGAGCCCGTCCGCCTACCTGCCCGCTCTCCAGCAGTGAGAGCTTGTACTTCCAGGCAGTTACGAACCGTCAGACGTCGGACAGAGCCCGTGGCAATCGCACAAGGTAAGTCCTGGGGACCCGGCAGGGAAGCCCTCCGCGGTTTACCGGCGCGCATTTTCAGCAGGTGCCCGGCGGCGGCTTCACACCGGTAAATCCGTGCGATGGCCGCCCTCCCCCCGGCGGACCCGCCCGGGGTTCTCCAGTGAAGGACGCCTGGGGCAGCAGGGTGCTTGATTCGCGAATCACCCCTGTTAGGGTTGAAGCGTACTCAAGAATTTGCCGCGCCGCGGCAGCCCGGGCCCATCCGCCGCGCCCTAGAGGTCCTCAGAGTCCCATGAGTCCCATCATCACCGGCCTGTTGCTAGCCCTCGCCGTTCCCATCTTCGTGATGACCATGTCCGGTCGCGTGGGCGTCCTGCTCGCGATGAAGAAGGAGAACCGGCTCGACAACATCCCCTTCCGCGTGGCGCAGCTGGTGCGCTTCGGCCTTGGCCAGAAGCGCCTGGTGGATCCGGAGGAGTTCACCCCGGGCCTGTTCCACGTGCTCATCTACGCGGCCTTCATGGTGCTGGCGGTGCGCACCGTCATGCTCTTCGCCATGGGCTTCTCGTCCACGGCGCTGGAGGTGCTGACGGACCTGAGCCACCCGTTCTGGGTGGATCAGACGCTGCTGCTCGGCCTGTACAAGGTCTACCTGCTGGCCAAGGACGTGGTCGCCGCGCTGGCCCTGCTGGGCGTGGCCTACTACGTCTGGGTGCGCTGGAAGGTGAAGCCGGACCGCATGACGCCGTCGTGGGAGGCGTACCTCATCCTGGGCTTCATCGGCGGCCTGATGGTCTCCGAGTTCCTCTTCGGTGGCAGCCACATGGTGGCCCAGCACGCCGCCGCCGCGCAGCAGGTGCAGATGGGCGCCACGCAGGTGCCCCAGTCCCCGGCCGCGCTGGTGTGGTGGGAGCCGTTCACCAGCCTGACGGGCCTGGCGATGATGCCGCTGGGCGCCACGGCCGCGCACGTGGTGGGCGTGGCCGGCTTCTGGACCCACCTGGTCATCATCCTGGCGTTCCTGAACTTCCTGCCCATTGGCAAGCACTTCCACATCATCACCGGCCTGCCGACCGTCTTCTTCCAGCGCACGCACTCCACCGGCAAGCTGCCCACGCCGGACCTGGAGAAGGAGGAGTTCGGCGCGGCCACGGTGAAGGACCTGACGTGGAAGCAGGGCATGGACCTGTACTCCTGTACGGAGTGCGGCCGCTGCCAGACGCACTGTCCCACGTACATCACCGGCAAGCCCCTCACGCACAAGGGCGTCAACCAGGACCTGAAGCACTGGATCTGGGACAACGAGCAGTGGGTGGAGGAAGGCTACGGCCCCAACGGCATCAAGGAGCCGCTGCCGGAAATCGTGGGCAGCGCGCTGTCCGCGGAGACGGTGTGGGCGTGCACGAGCTGCGGCTGGTGCGAGCAGGCCTGCCCGGTGTTCATCGAGAACGTGCCGCGCCTCATCGACATGCGCCGCTACCAGGTGCAGGTGAAGGCGGAGTTCCCGCCGGAAATCCAGCGCGTGTTCGAGGGCATCGAGCGCCAGGGCAACCCCTGGGGCCTGGGACAGGACAGGCGCGACGAGTGGGCGGAGGACCTGGCGCTGCCCACGTGGGGTGACGACGGCGGCCCCTACGAGTACCTCTTCTTCGTGGGCTGCGCGGGCAGCTACGACGACAAGCAGAAGAAGGTCAGCCGCGCGCTGGTGAAGATTCTGCGCGAGGCGGGCGTGAGCTTCGCCACGTTGTCCAAGCAGGAGATGTGCAACGGCGACTCCGCGCGCCGCATGGGCAACGAGTACCTGTTCCAGACGATGGCGAAGACGAACGTCGAGTCGTGGAACTCGATGGGCGTGAAGGCCGTCATCACCCAGTGCCCGCACTGCTTCAACACCATCAAGAACGAGTACCCGGAGTTCGGCGGCGAGTACCGCGTCATCAACCACACGCAGCTCATCAACGAGCTGCTGAAGGAGAAGCGCATCAAGCTCTCCGCGGTGATGAACAGCAAGCTCACCTACCACGACCCCTGCTACCTGGGCCGCCACAACGGCGTCTATGACGCCCCCCGCGAGGTGCTCAACGCCATCCCCGGGCTCGAGGTGGTGGAGATGCAGCGCAGCAAGCGCGAGGGCTTCTGCTGCGGCGCCGGCGGCGGCCGCATGTGGATGGAGGAGCACCTTGGCACGCGCATCAACCACAACCGGTTGAACGAGGCCGCGCTGACGCTGAAGCACGCCGAGGACCCGAGCACGCCCTTCCCCAACGCCGCGGACAAGAAGAAGCCGGGCCAGGTGGGCGACTACAAGGACAAGGGCGGCAGCGGCATCGTCGCGGTGGCGTGCCCGTTCTGCTCCACGATGCTCTCCGACGCGGTGAACGACACCGGCCGCGAGGAGAACATCAAAATCAAGGACATCACCGAGCTGGTGGCCGACGCGCTGGAGACGAAGAGCGGCGCGGTGGGCACCGTGGCCCCCGGCGCCACGGTGAGCGCCAAGCCGGAGTAGCGCCGGTGTGGCGGGCCCGCGCAAAGGGCCCGCCCGCTTCGCGGCACGCACGAGGGCCCGGAGGCTTCCACCGCGAAGCCCCGGGCCTTCGCCGCTTCTAGGGCTTGCGCTGCTTCTCCGAGCGGAACACGCGCTCCAGCCGCTTCGTGGCGCCGGCGTCCCCCAGCTTGCCGGAGACGTAGGCCCCCGCCGAGGCGAGCTTGCGGCGGAAGCTGTTGTCCGGCGGGGGCGGCGCGTCCAGGCGCAGGTCCGTGATGCCCAGGCCGGAGAGTAGCGTGCGCGCCAGGTCCTGCTCGTCGTCACGCGCGTGGGGCATCAGCCACTGGCAGACCTCGGCGTGGCCGTGCGCGGCGGCCATGATGAGCGCGGACTCGCCGATGGAATCCGTCAGGTCGGGCTCCGCGCCCGCCTCCAGCAGGAGCCGCACCAGGTCCGCCCGTCCCGCGCGGGCCGCGGCCATCAGCGGCGTGCGCCCCTCTTCATCAAAGGGGTTCGGGTCCGCGCCAGCGGACAGGTGGGACTCCACGGCGTCACGGTCGCCCGCGAGCACGGCATCGAAGAGGGACATCGTCAGACCTCCGCGCGGCAGCATCGCGCCTTGGGGCACCGGGGCGCCAGTCGCCGCGGGGACGCCCCGTGCCCTGGCCGCCTCCCGGCCTCACGTCGGGGCCCCAAGGCGGCACACGCCGCATGGCCCCGTCCGAGGCGAGGCCGGCTCGCCGACCCGGCGCGGGCCAGCCAGCCCACGTCACCCTACGCCCGGCGCTTCAGTTGATTTCCACCGTGCCGCCCTTGATGCGGTGGGTGCCGGTGGCGCGCGACTCCAGGTAGGTGCCCTTCACGATGACCTTGCCGTTGCGGCGCAGGGTGATGCTGGCCTCGCCGCACTTGAGGACGACCTCGTCCTGGCCCTCGATGACGACGCGCTTGCCGTCGACGTGGGCCTCCGTGGGCCGCGGCGCGGCCTCCTGGGGCGGCGCCTCCAGCAGCGCGTCCAGCAGCGGCGTGGCGCTGGGCTCCTGGATGAGCCCCATGACGAAGGGCAGCCGGGCGTCGCCGTTCTCGAAGAGGAGCACCACCTTCTGCCGCTGGGCGACGGCGGCCTGGAGCGCCTTGGGCTCCACGACGACGGCGAGCCGCGCGGGCACCGGGCCCGAGGCGCTCCCCGGGAAGTCCACCAGCACCGCGCCGCTGGCATTGAAGCCGGCCAGGTGGCCCGCCCGGCTCCCCAGGATGGGCTCCTGGGACGGCGAGCCAGAGGCAAGGGACTTGCTGTCGGGTGACACGCTCATGCCTGCATCTCCATGCGTCAGGCTACCGCAGGCGCCCCCCGCGGCGCGAATCAGGCCCGAAGCGCCGCCCTTGAATGCCCGGCGGGCGGCACCGGCGCCACCCCGCATGGCCCGAGCCTGGCCACGCGGGGGACGCCCTCGACGGCCTACGTCAGATGGGCCCGTAGGACGGCTCCGTGGCGCTGGGCACCGCCAGCGACACCGAGCCCGTGCCCAGGTTCGCCCGGTAGATGGCCGGGTCACCGCCGCCGGAGGTGATGAGGAAGCCGAGCTGGCTGTTCCCCGTCCAGCTCGGCCACGACTCCTCGGAGCCCGCCCCGCTGCTGGTGACGCGCTGGAGCCCGCCCACGTTGGAGCCCGACAGCGGCGCCACGAAGACGCGCGTGCCCCCGGAGGAGAGCCTCCCGTCCACCGCCACCTGCGAGCCGTTGGGCGACACCGCCACGCGGTTCTCCACGAACTGCACCCCGGCGCTCAGGGAGGAGTAGGTGATGGCGCCGCCGTTGAGCGGCACGTAGGCAAGCTGGTCCAGTTGGTTCAGGCCGCTGCCCGCGCCCGCCACCACCGCGCTGCCATTGGGCACGAAGGACGGCGCGCCGTAGGCGATGACGTTGTTGGGCGTGAGGTCCTGGAAGCCGCTGCCATCCGTGTTGATGCGCGCCAACGCCGTCTGCGAGCTGTTGGCCGGCGAAAAGACGAAGACGACGCTGCGGCCGTCCGGGCTGAAGGTGGGCGTGCGGAAGTTGGCGCAGCCGCGCGCGCACGCCGGGTCGTTCGCCCGGAACAGGGTGGCCGGCGTCCCGCCGGTGGTGGGCACCGTCAGCAGCGAGGTGGCGCCGCCGCTGCGCTGGACGAACACCACGCCGCGGCCGTCACGCGACACGGAGGGCCAGTAGGCGCCGCCCACGCTGGTGAGCCGCTGCGGGCTGTTGGCGTCGCCGTCGTCGTCCACCACGTAGACGTTGCGGTCATCCTCGCGCACGAAGGCGAAGCCGCGGGTGAATTCGACGTCCCCGATGGTGCCGCCACCGCCGTCGTCCAGGGGCTCGCAGCCCCCCAGCATCCCCACCGCCAATACCGCTGCTCCGAGGAACCTCCGCTTGCCCGTCATCGTCGTCACTCCGCGTCCCGGCCGTAAGAGAGCCCCGTACTACAGGGCGCACCGGGACCGACGTCAACGCGCCACGGGTGATTCAACGCACGGAGAACGTCAGCGGTTGAGCTTCTGGAGCTCGTTGCGGCAGAGGTTGCAGAGCGAGAGCTGCTTGCGGTCGCAGTCCTGCGGCGTCTGCGCGAAGAACATCACGCACCGCGGGTCCTCGCAGTAGGACAACCCGAGCAGGTGCCCCGCCTGGTGCACCACCTCCACCTGCGCGCGGCGCCGCAGCGTATCGCTGGTGGCGCCCTGGGCCAGGCGGTGGAGGCTCATCACCGCCGTCTTCGACTCGCGGTCCGCCTCCCCGAAGACGAAGGGGGAGTCCGGGACGAAGAGGTCCACGTCGGTGATGCCCAGCACCGCGAACTGGCCGGGCTCCATCATGGGCGTGAGCCGCCGCATGATGGCGTTGCAGTGGTACTGGCCGCGGTCCTTGTTGAAGGCGTAGGCGGGCGTCGGGAGCACCGTCTTCGACACCACGGCCGCGACACCCACGTGCGCCGCCAGCGGGTCCTGCAGGTCCCTCAACAGAGAAACGGGCGGGCTACCCACGGAGACCAGAAGGAGTGTCTTTTGCGGCATCGGCCCACCGTCCTTCATGCACGGGACGGACGCTTGGCTACCGCGTCCCCCCGGAGCGGAGTGGCTGGGGCGCAAGGATTCGAACCTTGATACTCAGAGTCAAAGTCTGATGTCCTGCCATTAGACGACGCCCCAGCAGGTTCTCTCGTGTACTTCTGGTGGCCGAGTGTACGGCATCCCGGCGGGTGCGGGGAACTCCCCTGACGCGGTTCCCTGCAATGTCAGCCACTGGACCCCTCGCCCGGGCTCCGAAGGTGGCTGGAGCCGGGCGCATTGTGGTGCTCCCATTACACCCCAGGTAAAGCCGCCCCCGGATTTCCGCCAGGGGCGGCCCGCGCCCGGTCAGCCCTTGAGGACGGCGAGCGGCGTGAGGCGCGTCAAGGGGCGGACGAGGTCGGCCTCGTCCTCCAGCACCTCGGTGATGTCCCGGTAGGCGGCGGGGGCCTCCTCCACCAGCGTGGCGGCGCGTTCGCGCGCGTACACCACGCGGCGCAGCAGGTGCTCCAGCGCCGCCGGGCGGATGCGCGCCCGCGCCTCCGAGCGCGAGAGGACGCGGCCCGCCCCGTGTGAGCAGGAGCGGAAGGCGCGCGGCTCGCCCCGGCCCTCCACCACGTAGGACGCCGTGCCCATGGAGCCGGGGATGAGCCCGCGCTGCCCGGCCTCGAGCCCCACCGCGCCCTTGCGGTGGACCCACAGCAGGCGGCCGCCGTGTTCCTCCTGTGCGACGTGGTTGTGGTGCACGTCCACGCGGGACGCGGCGTCGGCGGCCACGCCCAGGGCTTCCTCCAGGACGTCCAGCGCGCGGGCGGCGATGGCCTCCCGGTTGGCGAGCGCGAAGCGGCAGGCCCACCGCGTGTCAGCGACACAGGCCGCGCCCTCGGGGGTGCGCGTGCTCAGGCCCGGCAGGCTGCCTTCCCCGAGCGCCCGGGCCACCCGCACATGGTGGTCCGCGATGGCCGCGCCGACGCCGCGCGAGCCGGTGTGCAACAGCAACCAGAGCGCCCCTTCCGCGTCCCGGTCCAGTTCGAGGAAGTGGTTGCCGCCACCGAGCGTCCCCAGGTGCCTGGGCGCCAGCCGCTCCCAGGCATGGCTCAGCTTTCCGGTGGACAGGGGCGGTGACGCCAGCGCGTCGGGCAGGGGCAGCCCCCGGCCCCGGTGGACGGCGTCGCCCACGGGGATGCGCTCGGCCAGCCGGGACAGCACGCGCTCCAGCACGTCCCGGCCGGGGAGGCCCGTGGTGAGCGGGAAGCGCCAGGCGCTCACGCCGCAGCCCAGGTCCCCGCCCAGCGCCCCGGGCACGACGTGGTGCTCGGTGGCGAAGACGGTGCCCACGGCGATGCCGGAGGCGACGTGGAGGTCCGGCATGGCGGCCACGTGCTCCACGACATAGGGCTGGGCGGCGAGGTGACGGAGCTGCTTCTCCGCGCCGGGAGGCAGCGCGCGCGCCCAGACGAGGATGGGACGGCCGCCCGGCGCGGCTGGGAGGAGGCGGGGCAGCGTCATGACTCGCCCTCCTCCGGCGCCCCGGGCGAGGGCTCCGCGACGCCGATGTAGATGAAGCGAAGCTGCGGCACCCGCTTGAGGTTCAGGTGCTCCGCGAGCTGTGAGCGCAGGTAGCCGCTGGCGCCCTCGAGCGCCACCTGCAGGGGCCGAAGGCCGCCCGCCGCGGCTTCGGGCGTGACGGTGTAGCCGATGCGGACGAGGCGGCCATCCGGCGACAGCTCGAAGGACGCCAGCGCGACGCCCTCCAGCCGCGGGTCGGACAGCTCACCCCGGAAGGTCCGGGAGACTTCCTGGGACAGATGGGACTGCACGCGCAGGTGGCGCGACGACGGGGTACGGCGATTGCTGGAAGAGGACATGAGAGGACGAACGGTTCCCAGAAGGCCGCGCGTGCGCCTCGTGCGCTCCCGGCTTCACGCCGTCAGCGGTCCACGAGGCACACGCCGGCCCATTGCACGCAGACGCAGGCTCCGCGCGCAGGCCGTACCCGAGGCTCTGGAGACGCGCTCCGTCCCGCTCAGCGAGGGAGGCGGCCCACCGGGTTCAGCACGTTCAGCGCGGAGCGACCCGAGACTCCATTCAAGACACGTCCCATGGCACACCTCCCGCCGCGTGCGTGACTCCCGCGCGGACCGTGATGCTGCGCGAACAAGATGCGACCGCCTCCTTGCCCGCGTCAAGCGCCGGGCCGGGACGGCCGGACGCGGGCAGGCCTGACAGCCAGCCACCCTCCGGGCCCAGGCCCTGTGTCCGGTGTCGGAGGGTGGCCACCCTCACTTTCCAGCAGCGGACGTGCGTCTCAACGCGGCCGTGGGCACCGCCCGCCGCCGCGCTACGCAGCGGGCAGGAGGTGAAGGCACATGGCGGAAGCGTTCGACGTGGTGGTGATTGGGGCGGGGCCCGCGGGAGAGGTCGCCGGTGCGCGCGCGGCGGAGGCCGGGCTGTCCGTGGCGCTGGTGGAGCATGAGCTGCTCGGCGGCGAGTGCTCGTACTGGGCCTGCATCCCCAGCAAGGCCCTGCTGCGCCCGGGGGAGGTCCGGTCCCTGGCGGAGCATGCCGTGGGCGTGCGCGAGAAGCTGCAAGGCGGCATCGACGCGCGCGCGGTGCTGGCCCACCGGGATTCAATGGTCAGCAACTACGACGACGACTCCCAGGTGAAGTGGGCCGAGGAGGCGAAGCTGAAGGTGGTGCGGGGCACCGGCAAGCTCACCGGCCCGCGCAAGGTGCGCGTGGAGAGCAAGGACGGCACCGTGCGCGAGCTGGAAGCCCGCAAGGCCGTGGTGCTGGCCACCGGCAGCCGCCCGCGCATCCCGGACATCCCCGGGCTGAAGGACGCCCAGCCCTGGGACAACCGCCAGGGCACCGCGGCCAGGAGCGTGCCCAGGCGGCTGGTGGTGCTGGGCGGGGGCGCCGTGGCGGTGGAGCTGGCCCAGGCGTGGCGCTCGCTGGGCTCCGAGGTGACGCTGGTGCAGCGCGGGAAGGGCCTGCTGTCCCGCGCGGAGCCCTTCGCGGGCGAGCAGGTGGCCCAGGCGCTGCGGGACGCCGGCGCGCGCGTGCTGCTGGGGGCGACGGTGAAGGGCGTGCAGCGGCCTGGCGGCAAGGGCGAGGTGACGGTGACGCTGTCGAATGGCGAGCAGGTCGTCGCGGACGAAATCCTGGTGGCCATGGGCCGCATCCCCCGCACGGAGGGAGTCGGCCTGGAGGCGGTGGGGCTGGAAGGCGGCAAGCCCGTGGAGGTGGATGACCAGCTCCGCGCGAAGGGCGTGGAAGGCGGCTGGCTCTACGCCTGCGGCGACGTCAACGGCCGCAACCTCCTCACCCACATGGGCAAGTACCAGGCGCGCCAGGTGGGCGACGTCATCGCGGGCAGGCAGGCAAGGGCCTGGGCGGACGCGAAGGCCACCCCGCAAGTCATCTTCACCCACCCGCAGGTGGCCAGCGTGGGCCTGACGGAAGCCAAGGCGCGGGAAGCCGGGCTGCCGGTGCGCACGGTGGAGAAGAACCTCCAGGACGTGTCCGGCACCGCGCTGGTGGGCAAGGGCCTCACGGGCACCGTGAAGTGGGTGGTGGACGAGCAGCGCCGCGTCCTGGTGGGCGCCACCTTCACCGGGCCAGAGGTGGGAGAGATGCTTCATGCGGCCACCATCGCCGTGGCGGGCGAGGTGCCGCTCGACACGCTCTGGCACGCGGTGCCGTCGTTCCCCACCATGAGCGAGGTGTGGCTGAAGCTCCTGGAGGCATACGGCCTGTAGGCGCGGGCCCCTCCGTTGCGTGCGTGGGGCCGGGCGTGAAATGGTGCCGCTGCCCACCCCACCCCTCCCTTCCGATGACCGCCGTCGCTCCGGAGCCGCCTGGCTCCGAATCCCCCCCACCGGCCGCGGGTGAGGGGACAATTCCTGGAGGGGGGGCGCCCTGGGCGCGCCAGGCCTGGTGGCTCGTGCTGGCCGTGCTGGCGGTGGCCGCCGTCGCCGTGGGCCAGCATCCCCGCAGAGGCGTGGACTTCCGCGTCTACCTCATGGCGGCGGAGCGCTTCTGGGAGGCCTCGGACATCTACCGCCTGTCCGACGGCCACATGCCGTTCAAGTACGCGCCCATCACCGCGCCGCTCTTCCTTCCCTTCACGCTGCTCCCCGCGCGCGCCGCCGTGGCCCTGTGGAACCTGGGCTCCATCGCCGCGCTGGTCGCCGTGGCCCGGCTCACCCTGCGCGCCACGCGTCCGACGCGAGGCGCCGCCCCCTGGGCCTGGGCGCCGGTCCTGACGACGCTGACCCTGCTGCCCGCCTTCACCCTGGAGCTGTTCTACGGGCAGGTGGACGCCGTCATCCTGCTGCTCATCCTCCTGTCCGCGTGGGGCGCCGAGCGCGGACAGGTGTGGCGTCCCGGCGCCGCCTTCGCCGTCGCCTTCCTGCTCAAGCCGCCCGCCGCCCTCGTCGGCCTCTTCTTCCTGTGGCGCCGGCACTGGCGCGTCATCGGCGCCACCGCGGTGGTGGGCCTGGCGCTCACCCTGCCCACCTTCGCCCGCTATGGCTGGGACGGCACGCTGACGCAGTTCCAGCTCTGGAGCGACACGCTGGCCCGCACCACGCCGCCCTGGGCGCTCCAGCACAACACGCAGGGCCTGCCCACCCTGCTGCTGGCGCTGGTGTACCCGCCCGACACCGTGGTGGCTCCCGGCGACATGTCGCTGGCGCAGGCCTTGGCGCTGATCCTCTTCGTCGCCGCCGTGGTGTGGGCAAGACCCGGGCCAGCGCACCTCCTCGCGGTGTGTTGCCTGGGTGTCACCCTGCTGTCACCGCTGGCGTGGCGCGCGAACTACGTCCTCGCCTGGCCGTTGCTCCACGCCGCGGTGGAGAGCCGCCACCGCGGCAACCTGGCGCTGGTGGCGCTCATCGCCCTCACGGGCGCGCTCGTCTCGGACACGGTGATGGGGCTGGAGTGGAGCCGCCAGGTGCTCCAGTGGCGTCCCTTCCCGCTCGTCTACACGGTGCTGCTCATCGCCCTGCTGCCGCAGATGCGCCGCCTGGGCGCACCGCGCGCGGCAGTGGACGCTGACGCCGTGTCACGCCTGCCACGTTGCTCGGGTGGCGGGCTCGCGCCGTGACGCGTCCGTCAAGGTGATGGAAGCAAAGTGTCACGGGGACCGGACAGGCCCGACACATGGCGTCGCTATATGCGCGTCCAGTCATGTTCGACACCTTCGACAGCGGCCCGGACGTCCACTCGGCGCGGCGGTTCGCGCTCTCCACCACGGCGTCCGTTGCCGTCTTCGCGCTGATGGGCATTGCCGCCGTCACCGCGGCCGGCAAGGTGACGGAAGTCATCAAGGAGAAGAAGGGCATGGACGTGGTGTTCCGTCCTCCGCCCCCGCCTCCTCCACCGCCGGTGGTTGAAGTCAAACCACCGCCTCCTCCGCCTCCGGCCCCCAAGCCGAAGCTCGCGCCCAGGCCCGCGCCGCCCGCGGCGGCGAAGGCACCGCCTCCGGCCGCGCCCACCGTGGCGCCCGCCAACATCGTCGTTCCCAAGGAAGTGCCGCTGGAGAAGCCGCCCGAGGCCGCGACGGAGGCGGTGGCCGCCGCGCCCATCGCCGTGGGCGGCACCGGCGCGCTCGTCCCGGGTGGCGTGGTGGGTGGCGTCCCCGGCGGTGACACGCTCGCGGGCGGTGGTGGCCGCGCCGCGCCCATCAACCTCCCGGAGTCCGGCACGCCGCCGCAGCCGCTGTCCTCCAACCTCACGCCCGAGTACCCCGCCGAGGCCCGCTCCAAGGGCCTGGAAGGCATGGTCATCCTCAAGGGCGTGGTGGGCGTGGACGGCCGCGTCAGTCAGCTCCGGGTGATGCGCGGCGACGAGCCCTTCGCCAGCGCCGCCATGGCCGCCGCGAAGACGTGGCGCTTCAAGCCCGCCATCGTCGCCGGTCAGCCCACCGCCGTGTTCCGCATCTTCAAGGTTCCGTTCCGTCTCAAGTCGTAGGCCGTCACCGCCTCACTCGCACCTGCCCCCCAGGAGCAACCCGTCATGAATTTCAATCTCAGGGACATCTACAACCACATGGGTGTGTTCGCGCTGGGTATCGCGTGGACGCTCATCCTCTTCGCCGTCGCGTCCCTCGCGGTGTTCTTCGAACGCCTCTTCGTCTTCTTCCGCTCGCGCTCCATCTCCAAGCGCTTCGCGTCCCGCGCCGGCCCCCTGCTCACCCAGCACCAGCACGAGGCGCTGGTGCAGGAGGCGGAGGCCACCCAGGGCAGCCACCTGGCCATGCTGCTGGGTGGTGGCATGAAGCACTTCCTCAACAAGTCCCGCGCGCCGGCCGGCAAGCTGGGCCCGGTGGAGCTCACCCGCCGTGAGCTGGTCCGCATCAACGAGCGCGTCAGCGCGGACGTGCGCCGCGGCATGTCCGTGCTGGCCACCGTCGGCTCGGTGGCGCCCTTCGTCGGTCTGCTCGGCACGGTGGTGGGCATCATCGAGGCCTTCTCCGGCATCGCCAAGGAGGGCTCGGGCGGCCTGGGCGCGGTGTCCGCCGGCATCGCCGAGGCGCTCGTCGTCACGGCGCTGGGGCTGCTCGTCGCCATCCCCGCGGTGCTGATGTTCAACTTCCTCTCCACCCGCGCCGACGCGCTCCAGCTCTCCCTGGACACCGCGCGGAGCGAGTTCATGGACTACCTGGAGGACCTGGGGCCCCAGAAGACGGCCGCCACCCACGGCGCCGCGGTGGCCACGGGGCCGGAGCTGGCCGCTCGCAAGGAGTCCCGCGATGTCCACCCCGCGTAGGAGCCTGACGCCGGAGATGAACGTGACGCCCCTGGTGGACGTCGTGCTCGTCCTCCTCATCATCTTCATGGTCGTCACGCCCCAGATTGAGTCCGGCGCCGCGGTGGACCTGCCCACCGCGACGAACCCGGACCAGGAGAACAAGGAGCTGACGCCCACCACGGTGAGCCTCTCCGCGACGGGCGCCTTCTACCTGGACCGCAAGGAGCTCCAGCGCGACGCGCTCATGGCCGAGCTGAAGGCCGTGCGCGCCAAGGACCCGGACTCGCCGGTGGTGCTCAAGGCGGACCGCGGCGTGCGCTACGCCGAGGTGCGCGGCCTCTTCAAGGCCATGCAGGAGCTGGGCTTCCCCGGCATCAACCTGCAGGTCGTCGACAAGAAGAAGAACTAGGAGCACTCGCCATGGCATTCGACCTCGGAGGCGGCGGCAAAGGCGGCATCCGCCCCGCGATGAACGTGACGCCCCTGGTGGACGTGGTGCTCGTCCTCCTCATCATCTTCATGGTCGTCACCCCGCTGATGACGAAGCAGATGTGGATGACGGTGCCCGCCAAGGGTGATGACAAGGAGGCCCCGCCGCCTCCTCCCGATGCACTGCCACCGGTGGTCCTCACGGTGGACAGGTCCGGCGTGCTGCGCATCAACCGGGAAGAGGTGCCCCGCGACCAGGTCGTGGCCCGGCTGCAGCGCATGCTCAACGCGCGCCCGGACAAGATTGTGTTCTTCGACGCCAGTGATGACGTGCCGTACGGCGCCGCCATGGATGTGCTGGACCTCGCGCGAGGCGGGGACATCACCATTGGCGTGCTGCCGGACAAGCTCGCGAATTGATGCAGCGCCGCGGCGGACCGTGACGCCGAGTTTGCGGTCCGCCGCCTGAATCGTCACAGCCCCTTCATCCAGATGCCATGCGTGTCGCGTTCTCTACGCGCACCTCGGCAAGGAGTGTCGTGTTGTCTCGCACCGCCCCCTTGCGCGCCTTCCTGGCCGCGCTTGTCATGACAGCTACGCCTGTTTTCGCGCAGGCGCCCGGCGTTCCGGGCTCGGCTCCCGCTCCCGCGGTCGACCCCGTCACGCAACCGCTTCCTGAACCCGAGGAATCCCAACCGCCGTCCACGCAGCAGACGCCCGCCGCGACTGATCCGTCCACGCAGCAGCCCGCAGCGCCCACCGCGCAGCAGCCGGGCGTCGCGCCTGCTCCTACCGCGCAGCAGCCGGGCGTTGCGCCTGCGCCTACTGCGCAGCAGCCGGGCGTTGCTCCTGCTCCTACTGCGCAGCAGCCGGGCACGGAGACCGCGCCCACCGCGCAGCAGCCTGGCACCGAAACGGCGCCCACCGCGCAGCAGCCTGGCACCGAAACGGCGCCCACCGCGCAGCAGCCGGGTGCCACTCCCGCGCCGACGGCCGCGCAGCCCGGCACCGAGGCCGACCCGACCGCGCAGCAGCCCGCGGCGCCCGCCGACGCATCCATGGAAGACATGGGCGACGAGGCGATGCTGGCCGAGTCCGCCGTGCCGCCCCCGGGCTTCACCGGCATCCACGGCCGCGTGACGGACGAGGCCAACGGCGAGGGCCTCATCGAGGCCACCGTGAAGGTCGTCACCGGCGCGCAGAAGCAGGTGCTCACGGACCTGGACGGCTTCTACCGGGTGGCGCTGCCGCCCGGGAAGTACGACCTGCGCGTCTTCTATGACGTGTACCAGGGCCGCCGCATCACCGGCGTCATCGTGAACAAGGGCAAGGCCACCAGGCTGGACGTCGCGCTGGGCGCGGACGAAGGCGCGGTGCAGGAGGTCGTCGTCGAGGCCCGCGCGGACCGCCGGGCCGAGGGCGCGCTGCTCCAGGAGCGCAGGAAGGCCGCCGCCGTGTCGGACGCCATCAGCGCGCAGGAAATCGCGCGCACGCCGGACTCCAGCGCCGGCGACGCGGTGAAGCGCGTGGTGAGCGCCACGGTGGTGGACGGCCGCTACGTGCTGCTGCGCGGCCTGGGTGGCCGCTACAGCACCACGCTGCTCAACGGCGCGCTCCTGCCCAGCCCGGAGCCGGACGAGCCCAGCGTCCCGCTGGACATCTTCCCCACCAACCTGCTCGCCAACCTCAACGTGGTGAAGAGCTACACGCCGGACCTGCCCGGCACCTTCGGCGGCGGCACGCTGCTCATCGAGACCAACTCCTACCCCAGCGAGTTCGAGTTCAAGCCGCGCATCAGCCTGGGCGGCGACTCCGTGACGACGTTCCGCGAGCGCAACAGCCAGCGCCAGGGCGGCTTCGGCGAGGCGCTGGGCTTCCCCAGCAGCAGCCGCCAGCTCCCCAATGCGATTCCGCGCGACAGCCAGCTCGGCGCCTCCGGCGAGTCCAGCGAGGTGCTCGCGCAGCAGTACCGCAGCTTCCCCAACATCTGGCAGGCCCGCCGCACCACGGCGCTGCCCAACATGGGCCTGGGCGTGTCGGTGGGTGACACCCTGCGCTTCGGCAACAGCCGCCTGGGCTACCTGGCCAGCGCCAACTACGGCCACCGCGACGGCGTCCAGGAGGGCACCTTCGCCCGCGCCTCCCGCGACGAGACGGACACCCTCTACGCCTTCGAGTCGGCCAACAACACGCAGGGCTTCGAGACGGCCAGCCTCAGCGGCCTGGGCAGCGTGGGCTTCCAGTTGGACCGCGACAACGAGCTGACCTGGTTCGGCCTCTACACCCGCGGCACCGACACGCGCACGCACACGGCGACGGCCAACAACCTCGTCCGGACCGAGCGCTACGAGAGCACGCGGCTCCAGTTCGTCAGCCGCCAGCTCTTCTTCAACCAGCTCCGCGGCTTCCACCGCCTGGGGCTGCTGGGCGACGCGGAGCTGGACTGGCAGGCCAACGTGTCCCGCGTCGACCGTGACGAGCCGGACACCCGCGACACGCTCTACAGCAGCAACTTCAACGTCCCCGGCGCGCTCCCCACCTTCCCCAACCAGCCCAACAGCGGCGAGCGCTTCTTCGCCGAGCTGGGGGAGACGTCCACGGGCGGCACCGTCAACCTCACCCTGCCCCTGTCCGCCGTGAAGCTGAAGGCCGGTGGCCTGGCCCAGGTGTCCTTCCGCGACTTCAACGCGCGCCGCTTCCGCTACATCCTGGGCAACACGCCCGTGGACCGCACGCTCCCGCCCGAGCAGCTCTTCGCGCCGGAGAACCTGGGCACCGGTATCACCGTGCGCGACTCCACCCGCGCCGATGACGCGTATGACGCGTACCTGGGCGTCTTCTCCGGTTACGTCTCCGCGGACACCCAGCCCCTGGAGGCCCTGCGCCTGGTGGGCGGCCTGCGCCTGGAGTCCTCCCACCAGGTGCTGACGCTCAAGGACCCGTTCACCGGCGCCGCTGACACGGAGAACCGCGCCGACTACGCGAACCTGCTGCCGGCCCTCAACGCCATCTACGCGCTCACCCCCACGGTGAACCTGCGCGCCGGCTACAGCTACACGCTGGCGCGGCCCACCTTCCGCGAGCTGGCGCCCTTCATCTACTTCGACTTCGTGCGCCGCCGGAACGTGTCCGGCAACCCGGACCTGGAGCAGACGCGCATCCACAACGTGGACGCGCGCGTCGAGTGGTTCGCGGGTGAGAACGAGGTGCTGGCCGCCAGCGCCTTCTACAAGCGCTTCGTCAACCCCATCGAGCGCGTCATCAACAACCCGGAGGCGCAGGACCTCACCTACCGGAACGCCGCCGGCGCGGACACCTACGGCCTGGAGCTGGAGGCCCGCGCCTCCCTGGGGCGCCTCACCGAGTCCCTGCGTGACGTGCGCGTGGGCGCCAACCTCACGCTCATCCAGTCCGAGGTGGACCTGGGCGACAACGTCGTCGGCGCGCAGACGAACCGGCGCCGGCCGCTCCAGGGCCAGTCGCCCTACGTCATCAACCTCAACGTCGGCTACCAGCGGCCCGGAAGCGGCACCGAGTTCACCGTCCTCTACAACGTCTACGGCCCGCGCATCAGCGAGGTCGGCGTCCAGCGGCTCCCCGACGTCTACGAGCGCCCCTTCCACCGCCTGGACATCTCCGTGGCCCAGCAGCTCGGCTCCGCGCAGCTCAAGCTCACCGCGGCCAACCTGCTCAACTCCTCCGTCACGCTCCGCCAGGACTCGGTGGTCGTGCAGTCGTACAAGCCCGGCGTCGCCTTCAGCGCGTCGCTGGGCTGGTCCCTCTAACCCGCAGAAGGAAGAACACCCATGAAGCGCCTCTTCGCCTCCGTCCTGACGCTCTCCGCTCTTGCCTTCACGCCCGCCTGCGGCGACGACGACGCCCCCCCCAACAACCCCAACAACCCTGGCAACCCGGACACCACCGAGGACGTGTCCGCCAACATCACCCAGGACACCACCTGGAAGACGGGCCACACGTACACGCTGAAGAACTACGTCTTCGTGGAGAGCGGCACGCTCACCATCGAGCCGGGCGCCCGCATCCTCGGTGACGAGGGCAGCGCGCTCGTCATCACCCGCAACGCGCGCATCCACGCGGTGGGCACGGCGCAGAACCCCATCGTCTTCACCAGCTCGCGTCCCGAGGGCGCCCGCGCGCCGGGCAACTGGGGCGGCGTGGTCCTCCTGGGCAAGGGACACGTCAACGTCGCCGGTGGCGAGAACACCGTGGAGGGCTTCTTCGCCTCCGAGGGCAACGAGCTGACCCGCTACGGCGGCGGCGCCTCCCCCGACGCCACGCATGACTGCGGCGTGCTGAACTACGTCCGCATCGAGTTCGCCGGCTTCGAGCTGGCCGAGGACAACGAGCTCAACGGCCTCACCGTGGCCGGCTGCGGCTCCGACACCGACCTGGACTTCATCCAGGTGCACAAGGGCGCCGACGACGGCATCGAGTTCTTCGGCGGCTCGGCGAGCCTGTCGCACGCCGTAGTCACCCAGGCGGATGACGACTCGCTGGACTACGACCTGGGCTACAACGGCAGCATCCAGTTCCTCGTCATCCAGCAGAACTCGCAGGTGGGCAACTACGGCATCGAGGCGTCCGGCAACCGGAACGACAACGCGGCCACGCCGCGCTCCGCGCCGGAAATCTGGAACGCGACGTTCATCGGCTCGGGCCGGCAGTCGGGCATCAGCCCGGCGCAGGCGGGCATGGTGTTCAACACCGGCGCCGGCGGCAAGCTGAACAACGTCATCGTCGCGCACTTCGCCGACTTCGCCGTGGACGTGAGCGGCACGGCCTCCGCGGCCCTGTGGAACGCGGCCACGCCGGAGCTGTACCTGCGCAACTCGTTCTTCTGGAGCAACCGCGGCGACACCGCCTCCATCCCCGCGGCGCCGAACCCCACGGTGGACTCCAGCGGCAACATCACCAACCCGGACGCGTCCAACTTCGACGAGCCGGCGAAGGTGCTCGCCTCGGGCCTGAACAACCGCGTGATGGATCCGCAGCTCACCGACGCGCGGAACCTGACGGCGCCGGACTTCGCCCCGGCCGCCGGCTCGCCCGCGCTGAACCCGGACAACGCGGCCACGCCGCCGGCGGGCTTCGACCCCTCCGCCCGCTTCGTGGGCGCGGTGGGCAGCGAGAACTGGCTGGCCGGCTGGACGGCCTTCCCGGAGAACTGACGTTCCTTCGCTGAGCTGAGCCGGGCGCCTCCGCCGCACGCGAGCGCGGAGGTCCCGGTCCCATGGCCCGGTCGAGTGCGGCGCGCGGAGGGGGGCTCCGGCGACGGCACCCGGCCGGGCCGTGGCCTTTGGGGAGGCCATGAGCCTCCTGGCGTCCCGGGGCCTCCCGCCTCGCGAGGCCCGCCTCCCCGGGGTTGTCATCCCCCCGGGCTCCCCCAACGTTTCTCCGGTGGCGGGACGGATGCCCGCCCTGGAGGAGCCCCCGCCATGCGCGACACGATTCAGCCGCCAGGAGCCCGCCTCGGAGACCGGGGCAGACGCTTGCTGGAGCGCGGCCGGCGCTTCGATTCGGAGGCCCTCCTGCCCCAACTGGCCTCGGCGCTGGTCGGCGGCACGCTGCTCACGCTGGGACTGCGGCGCGGCAGGCTGGGCGGCGTGGCCATGGCCCTGGCCGGTGGCGGCCTGCTCTTCCGCGGCACCCGGACCGACCAGGAACCTCACGTCCGCAAGCACGGCGTCGTGGTCCGCACGCTCCGCCGGCAGCGGGGCCGGGACACCACCGTGGAGCTGACGGTGCTCCAGCGCTCCATCACCCTCCAGGGCACGCCGGACGCGCTGTACCGCCGCTGGCGCGACCCGGAGACGCTCAACCAGGTCATGGGACACTTCGCCGAAGTCACCGCCTCCGGCGACGGCCTGCAGCACTGGAAGGTGCCGGGCGTGTTCGGCAAGGCGCTGGAATGGGACGCGGAGGTGGTGGAGGAGCACCCCGGCGAGCTGCTGCGCTGGCGCTCCGTGGGCGACACGGCGCTGCCCAATGAAGGCTGGGTGCGCTTCCGCCGCGCGCCCGCGGACTGGGGCACGTCGGTGACGCTCCGCTTCGTCTTCGACCCGCCGGGCGGCGTGGTGGGCGAGAAGGCCGTGAAGCTGCTGGGCGCCCTGCCCTCGCTGCTCGCGCTCAAGGCGCTCAAGCGATTCAAGAGCCTCGTCGAAGCCGGCGAGATTCCCACCACCCGGCCCAACCCCGCCGCCCGCGAGGGCGGCTACTCCTCCTGAGGACCTGGCCCATGCGCGCGCTCTGCTGGAATGGCATCAACGATTTGGGCGTGGAGACGGTGGGGGACCCCCGCATCGTCAACCCGCGCGACGTCATCCTCCAGGTGAAGATGTCCACCACCTGCGGCTCCGACCTCCACTTCATCGACGGCTACATCCCGTCGATGCGCAAGGGCGACGTCATCGGCCACGAGTTCATGGGCACCGTCGTGGAGACGGGCCCCGAGGTGAAGAAGGTCCACGTGGGCGACCGCGTCGTCGTCCCGTCCTTCATCTGCTGCGGGAGCTGCTGGTACTGTCAGCACGACCTCTGGTCCCTCTGCGACAACACCAACCCCAAGGGGGAATTGCAGGAGCCGCTGTTCGGCTACCAGACAGCCGGCATCTACGGCTACACCCACGCCTTCGGCGGCTACGCGGGCGCGCACGCGCAGTTCGTCCGCGTGCCCCACGCGGACACCGACTGCTTCCAGGTCCCCGAAGGCGTGACGGATGAACAGGCCCTGTTCCTCTCCGACGCCGTGCCCACCGGCTACATGGGCGCGGACTTCTGCGGCATCCAGCCCGGCCAGACGGTGGCCGTGTGGGGCTGCGGCGGCGTGGGGTTGATGGCGCAAAAGGCCGCCTTCCTCCTCGGCGCCGAGCGCGTGGTGGGCATCGACCGCTACCCCGAACGGCTGAAGCTGGCGCGGGAGCAGGTGGGCGCGGAGACCATCAGCTACGAGGAGGTGGACAGCGTCCTGGACGTGCTGAAGGAGCTCACCGGCGGCCGGGGCCCGGACGCGTGCATCGACGCGGTGGGCATGGAGGCCCACGGCACCGGCGTGGTCGCCGCCGTGGACCGCGCCAGGCAGGCGCTGCACCTCCAGTCGGACCGGGGCCAGGCGCTGCGCCAGGCCATCCTCGCGTGCCGCAAGGGCGGGACGCTGTCCGTGCTGGGCGTCTACGGCGTCATGGACGCGTTCCCCATGGGCGTCATCATGAACAAGGGCCTCACGGTGCGCTCCGCGCAGCAGCACGGCCAGAAGTACCTGCCGCGCCTGCTGGAGCACGTGGTGAAGGGCGAGCTGGACCCGTCCTTCCTCGCCACGCACCGCTTCTCCCTGGAGGACGCGCCCAGGGGGTACGAGCTCTTCAAGAAGAAGCAGGACGGCTGCGTGCGGGCGGTGTTCCTGCCCAACTGACGCCAGCCTGTCCTCACGCGGCCGTCCGGTGCTGGCGACACACCGGGCGGCTTCGTTTCCGTCCGGGCGCTCAGGCCTCGGACAGCATGCCGTTGCCGGTGTGGTGCGCGGACGCCGCGAGCGCCTCCGGCGTGGACCCCTCCGCGAACAGCGACGCGCCAGGGGCGGCGCGGGCCTTGGGCGGACGGCCCCGGCGGCGAGGCGCGTTCTCCTCGTTGCCCTGCGCCGCGCTTCCCGGGTCCACCGCGCCGTCGGCCCGGGCGCCCTTGCGCGCCGCGCGCGGCAGGTGGATGCCGTCCAGCTTCGCGCTCAGCTCCACGTTCTCCTCGGAGAAGACGCGCGCGTACGCCAGCGCCCGCTGGCCCTTCTGGAGCAGCGCCTCCTGGCTCTCCTGCAGCGCCTGCCGCGCGGCCTCCAGCGCCGCCTGCGCGCGCGCCACGGCCTCCGCCTGCTCCCGCACCTGCTCGGCCGCGGCGTCCAGCACCTCGCCGTTCATGTCCGGGAAGCGGACCTCCGCCAGCTCCGTGGTGAACAGCTCGAGCAGCGCGCGCAGCGCCGGGGAAATGGGGTCGTTCTCGTTCGAGTCGAACATGGGCGGGCCTCCTGGCTCCTTGCGGGAAGGTGGTCCCTATCTGCCCAGATGTTCAGTGTCAGATCAAGAGGGTAGGCTAAAACAGCACCCGCGCGGATCAATCCACCCGCACCAGCGCCGCCTGATGCAAGCCGCCGTCCGCGCTCACCTCCACGGACAGGTAGTGCCGGCCCACCCCGTCGAACGTCTCCGGGATGGCGCCGCCGCCGCCGGAGATGAAGGCGGGGATGCCCGCGTTGACGAACGAATAGTAGGAGTGGATGTGCCCGTAGAGCGTGAGGTCCACGCCGGCGCGCGCCATCTTCCCCACCAGCCCCGCGGCCTCGCCCCGGCTGGCGAAGCCGCCGCCGCGCAGGCCCACCGGGTCCTGCGGCGGCACGTGCATGGCCACCACGTGCGTGCCGTCCCGCGAGGACGCCAGCCACCCGTCGAGCTGCGCCTCCACGCCCGGGTCCAGCGTGCCGTTGCTGGAGTCCACCACCGAGAAGCGCACGCCCTTGAAGACGAAGCTCTGGCTGCCGCGCCCCACCAGCGCGTGGTACTCGGCCGCGTCGCGGGTGAACGTCTCGTGGTTGCCCAGGGTGGCGTACAGCGGGATGCGCGAGCCGGCCTCCAGGCGCTCCTGGAACTCCGTCAGCTCGTCGCGCGTGCCGGACTCCGTGAGGTCCCCCGCGAAGAGGATGAAGCGCGCCGCGTCTTCGCGCCGCATGCGCGCGTAGATGTCGCCCACGCGCGGCAGGGCCTCCTGCACGTCCGCCAGCGCGAGGAAGCGGAAGGGCTCGCGCGACTCCGAGTCCGGCGGCGCCACCGACAGCCGCACCGTGGCGCCCGGGCGCAGCGCCACGCGCCACACCTTCACCGTGGGCAGCGCCTGCGGAAGGGCCTCCTGCGCCAGCGGCGCGCCGCCCTCCTCCTCCGCCACCAGCACCGCGCCCGGCATCGCGTTGCGCACCGTCAGCAGCCAGTCCGCCGGCGCCTGCGCGCCCACCTCGACGCGCGCGGTGAAGGCCGGCGCGTTGCCCCACAGCACCAGCGAGCCCGGCGCCAGCTCGCGCACCGACGCCAGCCCGTCCGCCACCGCCAGCGTCAGGCCGCCCTGCTGGGCCTGGCCCACCTTGGAGTCAGCGACCGCGCGGTTCTCCGCGGGCCGCATGCCGCAGCCCGACGACACCAGCGCCGCCAGCACGCCCACCGTCACACCCGCGCGCATCACCGCTCACCTCCCAGCGCATGAATCAACGACACCCGGCCCACGAGCGCGCCACCGGCCTGCACCTCGGCGGCCACGCCCCAATCGTCCGTCAGCAGCGCCCGGCCCCGCAGGCCGAAGGCCCCCACGATTCCACCGCCGCGCGAGCGGATGCCCCCGGCGAAGGAGTCCTTCCGGTGGTCGTAATAGAGCATCGCGTCGCCGCGGAACGGCCCGCTTCCCCGGCCCAGCCACACGCCGTAGCCGAAGGTGAAGAGGAGCTGGCTGTGCAGGTTCCCGTCGCTCACCGCGCCCGGGTACGTGTGGGCCTCCGCCGCCGTGCCCACGGCGACCTCCGCGAAGGAGCCCGCCAGGGCCGGGCTGATGCGCGCCATGGCCAGGCGGCCGCGCAGCCCCACCTCCCCGCTGACGAGCGCGAAGCCCTCCGTGGGGTAGCGGTGAAACTGGCCAAAGGCCTCCACGTCCAGCGCGCTGCCGTCCGTCCCCGCCAGGGTGCGCTCCGGCGCGCCGAGGAGCCGCCACGCGCCGCCCAGGCGCACCTGCGTGTTGCCCTCCGACGGGTCCACCCGCGCGGTGCCAATGAGGCGCAGCGACTCGAAGCGGGCCTGCGCCCCCACCGTGACGAAGTGGCGGTAGTCGAAGGCCGTGTCCTTCACGTACTGGTAGCCCACCTCCAGCTCCAGCGGCGGCAGCAGGGGCGGCGCCACGCCCGGGCCGACGGCCGGCGCCGTCACCGCGTAGAGGTTGGCCAGCGCGGAGATGCCCAGCACGCTGAAGCCCGCCAGCGTCACCGCGTACAGCGGGCCAATGGTGCGCCGGGACGCGCCCGTGAGCGCGATGGGCACCCCGCCCAGCGCGATGAGCCCCAGGCCCGTGCCCTCCAGCGCGAAGAGCCGCTTCGCCGTCTGCCCATCCCCCGCGGCCAGGGGCGCCAGCCCATGGAAGAGCAGCCCCGGCACCACCGCCAGCGGCACCGCCCACGGCTTGAAGCCGGGGCGCTCCGGGGGAGGCGGGGGCGCCTGCTCCAGGGCTGTCTCCGTGAGGGCGGGGCGCGCCTGGAGGGGCGCGTCCGTCGGCGCCTCCAGCCCGGTGGCGCGGGCCAGGCCCGGCGTCGACGACAGCAGCACCCCACCCAGGCACAAGGCGCCCCATCGCGAGCGACGGGGGAGCTCGGACACCATCAGCTTCGCCTCTTTCTCAGCGGGGGACCGGCCGCCCCCCTCCGCCGGCGCGGCCGAGCGGGCTCGCTAGATAACCGCGCCAGGGCGCCGCGGGGCAGGCGCCGTGCGTGAAGAATTGTGAAGCCCCCTACATTGGTGGCCCTGAAAAACTTTGCACCGGGCGCAATCCGGAACCGGGACTTTCCCTGGAAGGAGGGTATGCTCCCCCTTCGTGGCGGAAAACAGCCCTCAGCCCTTTGGCAAATACGTCCTTCTCTCGAAGATCGCCGCGGGAGGTATGGCTGTCACCTACCGCGCCCGGATGACGGGAGCGGCGGGCGTCACCAAGCCCTGCGTCATCAAGCAGATCCTCCCGCACTTCGTCGACGATGCGGACTTCGTCGAGATGTTCATCGGCGAGGCGCGCGTGGTGGCCAGCATGAGCCACAGCAACATCGCGCAGGTCTTCGACTTCGGCGAGGTGGACGGGCAGTACTTCATCGCCATGGAGCTGGTGCAGGGCCAGCCCCTGTCGAAGGTGCTGCGCCGCGCCCAGCGGATGGGCATGGGCTTGTTCCCGGAGCCCCTGGCGCTGCACATCGCCAGCAAGCTGTGTGACGGCCTGGACTACGCGCACCGGCACGTGGGCGAGGACGGGCAGGCGCTGGGGCTGGTGCACCGCGACGTGTCTCCGGACAACGTCCTCATCTCCTATGAGGGCGAGGTCAAGGTCATCGACTTCGGCATCGCCAAGGCGACGAGCGCGGTGGAGGCGAAGACGTCTCCCGGCACCCTCAAGGGCAAGTACCCGTACTTCGCCCCCGAGCAGGCCCAGGGCCGGCAGGACCTGGACGCGCGCACCGACGTGTACGCCGCGGGCGTCGTCCTCTACGAGATGGTGTGCGGCAAGCGCCCCTATGAAGGGGAGTTCGTCACCGTCCTGCCCCGCATCCTCACGGGCGACTGCCTGCCCCCGTCCGTGCTCAACCCCACCGTCAACCCGGACGTGGAGACGGTCATCTCCCACGCCATGGCGCTGGACCGCGAGGCGCGCTACCAGACGGCGAAGGATTTGAGCGAGTCGCTGGTGGAGCTGCTCTACCGCGACAACCCGCGCTTCACCCCCACCCTGCTGTCGCAGCTCATGGCGCACCTCTTCCAGGAGGAGCTGACCGCCGAGGGCCGCCGGGTGGAGGTGTCCCCCGCCTTCCAGGAGCAGCTCGCCGCCTGGCAGTCCGGCAGCACGGAGACCTCCCAGGGCCGCGCGCGGCTCCCGTCCAGCAGCGGGCCGCGAGGCTCCAGCCCGGGCCTTCGCGGCCGGCCTGGCAGTGACAGCGGGCGCCCCGGCAGCGAGGGAGGCCGCCGCCCCCCGGCGAGCAACGCGGGGATGCGCCGGCCCACGAGCAGCGGCGTGCGGCGGGTGACGCACTCCCAGCTTCCTCGCGCCGAGGGCGGCGTCCGCCGGACGTACACCGCCGAGCGCCCCGGCCCCCCCGTGCCGGAGCTGGACGACGAGCCTCGCACCGAAGCGGCCGTCCCCATGCAGGCGGTGCCCCACGACACGCCCATCGAAGTGCCCGCGCTCGTGGCGGGCGCGGAGCCCGCCACCGAGGCGCGCCCCATGCCCCTCCCGGGCGGCAAGGGCTACCGCACCTCCGTGGACGAGGCCCGGGACAGGCTGGCGCGGGAAGAGGCGGCGCGCGTGGCCAAGGGGAAGGAGAAGGCGCGCGTCCTGACAATGGGCATCATCTATGCCGCCGCCGCGCTGTTCCTCGTCGGCGTGTTCTACAAGCTCGTCATCGCGCGCGAGTCCACCTCTGAATACGCGGGCGCGTCCACCACCACGCTGTGGCTCGCCTCCAAGCCCGCGGGCGCCACCGTGCGGCTCAACGACCAGGTGCTCAAGGGCGTCACGCCGCTGATGGTGGAGGTCAAGATTGGCGAGGCCAACACGCTGGCCCTGACGCTGTCGGGGCACCTGCCCTGGACGAAGCGCTTCACGCCCACGTCGACCCTGGTGGAGCCCCTGACGGCGGAGCTGAAGCCCATCGCCGAGCCGGCCCCGCCCCCACCGCCGCCAGCGCCAGTGGCCGTGGCGGCGCCCGAGGACGCGGGCGCGGCGGAGGCCGTGGGCGCCGCGCCGGAGGACGGGGGCCCTGGCGCGCTGGAGGACGCGGGCGCCGGCCCCGAGGAGGTGGCGGTCGCCCAGGGCGGGCCCGTGGCGACGGAGGCGCCGCAGCGGACGATGACCGAGGTGGACTACCCCACGCGCGTGCTGGTGCTGCGCCCCCGGTACAACGCCGCCCCGCTGCCCGAGTACCCCACCGCCAGCATCGAGCTGAACCCCGGCGCGACGTACTCCGTGTGGACGAAGGGCAACGCGGCCCTGGCCGAGGGCCGGGGCACCGCCTCCAGCACGCTGGCCTTCTTCATCGAGGGCGACGGGCCGGTGGACACCAGCTTCGGCCTGCTCGGCGCGTCCCCGCGCTCCATCAAGGGGGCCCGCAAGCTCCACGTCTTCGCGCTGGATGTCGGCGGCCCGGACGACAACAGCGGCACCGTCCGCGTCAACGTCCGCCAGTCCGCCTACGTGCCGCCGCGCTCCTTCACCTTCGACGCCAGGGAGCACGCGGTGCAGCTCAAGCCGGAGCACCAACTGGTGCTGCGCGGCCTCAACCCGAAATCCACCTACCTGCTCACCGTGCGCGACGACCTCGCGGAGCTGCGCTCCGGCCCCACCGGCCGCATCCGCCAGGTGCTGTGCGTGGAGCGCGGGCCCAGGCCCGAGTCCGTGCGCGCCACCCACCGCATCCTGGAGACGGGCAAGCGCTACCAGGTGACGGGCACCGAGGACCTGCACTGCACCTTCCCCGACATGCAGCTCGGTGACAACGAGGGCGCCTTGGAGGTGGACATCGTCGACGTGACGGACCTGCCCGGCAAGGAGCGCGCGGAGGCCCTGAAGGGCTCACGCCGCTCGGCGCGGTAGGGGCCCCACGCGCGGCGCGGGCGGCGGGAGCGCGGCTTCCTGACGTAAGGGCCAACGAGGGCCCCGCGGTACGGGGCCCGGCTCGACAAGGACGGGAAGGGCACGTGGGCGCGGGGCCGAGGGGGCACCGGGCCCACGCGTCTTTCACGCGGGCCGGACTAGATGTCCAGGTTCTGCACGTCCAGGGCGTTGCGCTCGATGAACTCGCGGCGCGGCTCCACCGCCTCGCCCATCAGCAGGGAGAAGATTTCGTCGCTCTCCACCGCGTCCTCCACCCGCACCTGGAGCAGCGTGCGCGTGGCCGGGTTCATCGTCGTGTCCCAGAGCTGCTCCGGGTTCATCTCGCCCAGCCCCTTGTAGCGCTGCAGGCCCAGGCCGCGCTGCGCGTCCTTGCGGACGGCGGCCAGCACCTCCTGCACGGAGAAGACGGTGATTTCCCCCGCCTCCACGCGGACCTTGTACGGCGGCTTGCCCAGCGCCGCGAAGGCGTCGCGCAGCGCCGACAGCTCCACGTACTCCGGCGACGACAGGAAGGCGTGGTCGAGCACCGTCTCCCGCATGGCGCCATTCACGTCGGTGTGGAACACCAGCTTCTTGGTGTGGTGCTCGGGGTCCTGCACCAGCTCGTGGCGCCCGCGGCCCAGCACGTCCGGCATGCGGCGCTCGAAGGTGTCGTAGGCGGCCTTCACCGCCGCCTCCAGGGCCGCCTCGTCCGTCAGCGTCTCCGCCGACAGCCGCCCGCCCTGCACCAGCGCGTCCACCACCCGCGCGTCCCGGCGCTTGGCCTGCTTCTCCAGGCGCTCCTCGTACGTAATCACCTTCTCCAGCAGCGCCTTCAGCTCCGCGCCGCCCAGCTCGCCGTCGGGCGTCAGCACGCGCGCGTGCTCGGAGGCGCTCTTGAGCAGGTACTCGTTGAGCGCGTGCTCGTCCTTGACGTACTGGTCCTTCTTGTTGCGCGTGACTTTGTAGAGCGGCGGCTGCGCGATGTAGAGGTAGCCCTTCTGGAGCAGCTCCGGCATCTGCCGGAAGAAGAAGGTGAGCAGCAGCGTGCGGATGTGGCTGCCGTCCACGTCTGCGTCCGTCATCAGGATGATGCGGTGGTAGCGCGCCTTCTCCGGGTCGTAGTCCTCCGCGCCGATGCCCGTGCCCAGGGCCGTGATCAGCGTCACGATTTCGGCGCTGGTGAGCATCTTCTCGAAGCGGGCCTTCTCCACGTTCAGGATTTTGCCGCGCAGCGGGAGGATGGCCTGGTTGCGCCGGTCCCGGCCCTGCTTGGCGGAGCCACCTGCGGAGTCACCCTCGACGATGTAGAGCTCGCTCTCGTTCGGGTCGCGGCTCTGGCAGTCCGCCAGCTTCCCGGGGAGCCCGCCGCCGTCCAGCACGCCCTTGCGGCGCACCGTCTCACGCGCCTTGCGCGCGGCCAGCCGCGCCCGGCACGCGTCGCCAATCTTCGCCACGACCTTCTTGGCGACCATGGGCGTCTCTTCCAGGAAGGAGCCGAGCTGGTCGTTCACCATCTGCTCGACCAGGCCCTTCACCTCGCTGTTGCCCAGCTTCGTCTTCGTCTGCCCCTCGAACTGGGGGTTGGTCAGCTTGACGGAGATGACGGCGGACAGGCCCTCACGCGCGTCCTCGCCGGTGGGCGTCTCCTTGAGGTCCTTCCAGAGGTTGCCCTTCTCCGCGTAGCTGTTGAGCGTGCGCGTCAGCGCCGCCTTGAAGCCGGACAGGTGGCTGCCACCCTCGTGGGTGTTGATGTTGTTCGCGAAGGTGTAGATGCGCTCGTCGTAGCCGTCGTTCCACTGCATCGCGATGTCGAGCGTGACGCCCTCGCGCTCCGTGCTGAAGGCGATGGGCTTGTCGTGGAGCGTCTGCTTCGACTTGTTGAGGTACTCCACGAACGAGGAGATGCCGCCGTCGAACTTGAAGTCGTGCTCCTTGTTCGTGCGCTCGTCGCGGATGGTGATGTGCAGGCCCGCGTTGAGGAAGGCCAGCTCGCGCAGGCGCTGGCTGAGCGTCTCGAAGTTGAACTCCACCAGCTCCATCACCGTGGCGTCCGGCTTGAAGGCGATGTGCGTGCCGCGCTTGTCGGTGGTGCCCACCTCGCGCGGCGGGGAGTCCGGGATGCCCTGCGCGTACGACTGCTCGTAGACGACGCCGTTGCGCTGGACGCGGACCTTGAACCACTCCGAGAGGAAGTTGACGCAGGTGACGCCCACGCCGTGGAGGCCGCCGGAGACCTTGTACGCGCCGTTGCCGAACTTGCTGCCGGCGTGCAGCTCCGTGAGGACGACCTCCAGGGTGTCCTTGCCGGGGAACTTGGGGTGCGGGCCCACGGGGATGCCGCGGCCGTTGTCCTGCACGCTCAGGGAGCCATCCACGTGGATGACGACCTCGATGTCGGTGCAGTGCCCGGCCAGGGATTCATCCACCGCGTTGTCGACGACCTCGTACACGAGCTTGTGGAGCCCGTAGGCCACCGTGTCGCCGATGTACATGCCGGGGCGCTTGCGGACCGCCTCGCGGCCCTCGAGCTTGGTGATGCTGTCCGTCCCATACTCCACGGGCGGCGGAGCAACCGCCGAGCCGGTAGCGGGGGTCTTTTCCATGTGAAGCTGTCCTTGGGAAAAGGAGCCTTGCAACAGGTCCGTGCGTACCACTTCAAGGCACGTCGAACAAGGTTAACGAGGACTCGCAAGGCTGCGTAAACATTCGTGAAATCCGCCTGGCCGCCTGCCTGGGAGGCCGCCCCGGGAAGCGGGGTGTTCAGGCGTCGAAACGGGGCGGCGGGAGGCGGTCCTCCAGCGCCGAGATCAACTCCTCGAAAACAGCCTTCCGGGCGAAGAGATGCCGGGTGACGAGCACCCGGCCTTCCTCCTTGAGGAACAGGGCGAGCACGCTCCCCTTGCGGCCAATCCGGCGCACGTGGTCAATCTGCCCCCAGTGCAGGTCCAGCGCCCGCTGGCTGAAGGGCCGGGCCACCCGCACGCCCCGCGCGTCCACCGTGACGCCCCAGCCCGTGCGGGGCCGCAGGCGCTGGAAGGACACCAGGAAGGTCAACATCAGGCCCGCGGAGACGCCCGCGCGGGCCATGGACTGGACGCCGCCCTCGGCGCGGGCATCCGCCAGGGCCCAGGCGGTGAGGACGGCCAGCACGCAGGCCCCCACGAACAGGGCGATGCGGGTGGCGCGAGGGTCGAAGGCGTAGAAGCGCGGGCTGCTCATGAGTGCCCCCGCACCCTAATCCTCCCCGCGCGCGGGTGCGCGGTTTTGAGCGCGGCGTCTGTTCTCCGCCGGGCGGAGCGCGCCTACGCTCCGGCGCGCCCATGACGAATGCCGAGCTGAGCGCGCGCCTGCGGACCAACGTCATCGCCTTCAGGCACCTGCAGCGGACGCGGGGCCCGCTGCGCCACCTGGGGCTGCCCGGCGTGGACGCCTTCTGCCTGCCGGAGCACCCGGAGCACCCGCGGGCCCAGCAGGCCTTCTTCCAGGACGCGGGGGCGCTCGGCGCCGCCCTCCCGGCCCTGGAGGCCTTCTTCCGGGGCCTGGGCATCGCCACCTGGCGCGTCGTGGTGCTGCCGGGGGACACCGAGGGCCGCGGGTGCTGGCGGACGCCGGCTTCCGCCCGGACGCGGTCCAGCTGGACGCCATGGGCCTTACGCTGGGCGACGCGCCGGACGCCCCGCCCGGGCTCGCCCTGGAGTCCTCCGAGACGCAGGACGACCTGGTCGCCATCAACAAGCGGACCTGGAGCGCGCTGGGCGGGCAGCTCGACGTGTGGCTGCGGCCGCCGCGGCTGCCGGTGCACACGCTGGTCGCGAAGGAGGCGGGCGCGCCCCTCGCGTGCGGCACGGCGCTGGACGTCGGGGACACGGCCGGCATCTACATGGTGGCCACGGTGCCGGAGGCCCGGGGCCGGGGGCTGGCCGCGCAGGTGATGCGCGGGCTGCACCACCAGGCGCGGGCCCGGGGCATGGCGGCCGCGGTGCTCCAGGCGACGCCGGAGGCCCGGCCCCTGTACCAGCGCCTGGGCTACCGGGACCTGGGCGCGTGGGAGACCTGGGGCCGCGCCGGCGCCTGACTCAGCGCACCGCTCCCAACGCCTCCAGGACGCAGGGCGCCTGGGCGGCCTGGCGGCGCTCCAGCGGCCGGTCCACCCGCCCGTGGGAGGCCAGCCGCGCCAGGAGCGCCAGCAGGCGCCAGCCGGGAGCTGCCGCGCTCGCCGTCCAGGAGGGCCACCACCCCGCGCGGGGGCTCGCCGTCCGGGGCGTCAACCAGGCTCCGCCTGCTCGCGCTACAGCGTCAGGTGGCGGCCGACGGCGTCCAGCAGCGTCTCCACGTCCACGGGTTTGCGCAGGTGTCCGCAGGCGCCGATTTCATCGGCGACCTGGCGCGCGTTGGCGGACGCGGAGAAGACGAGCACCGGGATGTCGCGCCAGGCCTGCACCTGCCGCATGGCCCGGGCGAAGGCACCGCCGTCCATGACGGGCATCATCATGTCCAGGAGGACGAGCCCCGGCAGCTCCGCCGCGGCCCCCAGCACCTCCAGGGCATGCTTGCCGTTGCTGGCCCCCAGCACCGTATAGCCCGCGTCCCGAAGCACCTCCTCCAGGGCTTCGCGCAGGTCCGCGTCGTCATCCACCACCAGCAACGGCCGGCTCACTCACGCCTCTCCTTTTCCAACGGCAAGTCCAGGGTGAAGCGCGCTCCACCCCCTTCGCGAGGCCCTGCCCAGGCCCGGCCCCCGTGCGCCTCCGCGGAGCGCCGGACCAGGTACAGGCCCAGGCCCAGGCCCCCGTAGGAGCGGGAGCTTACCGCCCGCCCGAAGCGCTCGAAGATGTGCTTCACCTGGTCCTCGGTGATTCCAATCCCTCTGTCATCCACTTGAACCCGGCCCATGCGCCCCACGCGCGTCACCGCCACCTCCACCGGGTGTCCCGGCGCGAACTTCAGCGCGTTGGACACCAGCGCCGCCACCGCCTGCTCCACCCGCAGCCGGTCCCAGCGGCCCCACAGGCCGGCTTCGCACGTCAGGCGCACCGGGCTGCCCGCCGCCGCCGCCTCCGCGCCGTAGCGCTCCACCACCTCCGACACCAGCTCCGCCAGCTCGAAACGCTCCAGGGACAACACCACGTCCCCGGCGCCCAGCCGGGACACGTCCAGCAGGCCCTCCACCAGCGTGCCCAGCCGCAGCACCTGGCGCATGCTCCGCTCCAGCCGCGTCTCCACCTCGGGCGGCATCGCCCCCAGGCGCTCGCGGGTGGCGGGGCTCAGCAGCGAGCCGAGCTGCAGGCGCAGCGTCGTCAAGGGCGTGCGCAGCTCGTGCGCGGCCACGACGAGGAACTCGTCGCGCAGCCGCACCGCGTCCTGCACCTCGCGCAGCAGGCGGGCGTTCTCCAGGGACAGGCCCGCCCGGCGCGCCAGCTCCTGCGCCAGCGACAGGTCCACCGGCCCCAGGGTGCGCGCGCCCTGCGTGGCCAGCGACAGCACGCCCAGCAGGCCGGAGCGGCCTCGCAGCGGCACGCTCAGCGCCGAACGGAGCCCCAGCGCGTCCAACGCCCGCTGGTGCTCCGGGCTGGAGGTGACGGACACCCGGGCCGCTTGGAGGTCCACCACCAGCTCCGGCTCGGCGGTGGACAGCACGCGCAGTGGCCCGGCCTCCACGGCGGACGTGAGCGGGAAGCGCCGGTCCATCTCCCAGAGGTGGGACCGGATGGCCTCGTCCCGGTGCGCCACCGCGCTGATGCGCAGGCCGCCGCGCCGCTCCTCGTGCAGGAAGATGACGCACAGGTCCGCCACCCGGGGCACCGGCACCCAGGCCAGCCGCGACAGGCGCTCCTCCAAATCCAGCGGCTCGACGAGCACCTCGCTGGCCTGCGCCAGCAGCCCGCGGTCCAGCTCCGCCCGGGCGCGCTCCCGGCGGGCCCGCGCCTCCGCCAGCTCCCGCTCCACCGCCGCGGCCAGCCGCGTCAGCCGGCCCTTGGCGAAGTAGTCCCGCGCCCCCGCCTTCATCGCCTCCACGGCCTCGTCTTCACCAATGCTGCCGGACACGACGATGACGGGGATGTCCAGCCCCGTCGCCTTCAGCACCTTCAGCACCTCCAGCGCGGTGAAGCGCGGCATGCAGAAGTCGGAGAGGATGATGTCCCAGTCCTGCTCCACGAGCGCCGCCCGCAGCGACTCCGCGGACTGCACCCGGCGGGTCTCCGGCAGGAAGCCGGCGCGGCGCAGCTCGCGCAGCATGAGCACTTCGTCGTCCGGGTTGTCCTCCACCACCAGCACCCGCACCGGCCTCATCCCCGTGCTCCGGGGAAGGGCTCCACGGGCGCGCCGTGGTCCAGCGCCAGCCAGTACAAGCCGAGCTGGCGCGCGGCCTCCACGAACTCCGTGTAGCTCACCGGCTTGCGCACGTAGCTGTTGGCGCCGCCGCCGTAGCCCCGCACCACGTCCTCCTCCTCCACCGACGAGGAGAGGATGACCACCGGCAACAGCCGCGTGCGCGGGTCCGCGCGGATGTGGCGCAGCACCTCATGTCCGTCCAGCCGGGGCAGCTTCAGGTCCAGCAGCACCACCGCGGGCGGCGGCTGGCCCGCGCGCGCCGCGTGGCCCGCTCGGCAGAACAGGTAGTCGAGCGCCTCGACCCCGTCCGTCACCACGTCCACCCGCCGCGACACACCGGCCCGCTTGAAGGCCCGCAGCGTGAGGTCCACGTCGTCCGGGTTGTCCTCAACCAACAGGATGGGCCGCTCGCCGCCGCTCATGGCTGCGCGACCTCCAGCGCGAAACAGGACGCGGCCCCGACGCCCGGCGCCGCCTCCACGGAGAGGTCGCCGCCGTGGCGATGAATGATGCGCTGCACTGTCGCCAGGCCTATCCCCGTGCCGGGGAACTCCCCCACCTGATGCAACCGCTGGAAGGGGGTGAAGAGCTTTCCCGCGTACGCCATGTCGAACCCCACGCCGTTGTCCCGCACACAGTAACGGGGACGCCCCACACCCGAGGTGACGAAAAACGCGATGTGGCCGCCCGAGCGCTGGCTGGTGAACTTCCAGGCGTTGCCGAGCAGGTTTTCCAGGACGACACGCAGCAGGCGCGCGTCGCCGCGCGTCGTCATTCCCGGGGCGATGTCGAACGTGGTGTCCCGGCCCGGCTCGGCGCGCGCCAGCTCGGCGGCGACCTCGCGGGCCAGCGCGCTCAGGAACACGGGCTCACCGGTGAGCAGGAAGCCGCGCACGCCCGTCTCGCGGTCCACGAGCAACTGGCGCACCCGCACCGCGTCCGCGAGCACGGCGTCCGAGCTGGCGGCCGCGCTGTTCGCGGCGAGCAGCGCGCTCACCTGCCAGAAGAGCAGCCCGGCGAGCAGCAGCGCCAGGGCGGCCGGCAGGGCCATGGAGCGCAGCAGCAGGCGCCGGTACCGCTGAGGGTCGGAGTCGGCCAATGCGAAGGTCCCCGGAACGACGCGGTGGGCACCTCCCATCATGCGCACGGGCCATGCGGCGCCGCCGATGCCCCCAGACCCCAGCCACCCGCGCGCCGGGCGCTCGCCGGCCTACTTCCAGGACAGCTCGTATTCGCTGTCGAGCAGCCCCACCTGGCGGCCCTGGACCCGCACCTCGCGCGCGCCCACCGCCTCCAGCACGCCGTGCAGCACGCCCTCGTGGTACGCGGCGGGCATGAAGTCGCGCCGCATGATGAAGCGGGCGCTCGTCTCCCCCGTCCACACCGGGTAGCGCTCCCCGTACGTCACCGCCTCGAGGTAGGCCTCCCCCAGCGACTGCAACAGCAGCCGCGGCTTGCCGCTGGCCGTGCGCATCAGCTCCCGCCCGAAGACGGACGCCACGAAGTCCACCGTGGCCTGCGTCCCCATGCGGCGCAGCACGCCCTCGAAGCCATCCAGTTGGGGGGCCAGCAGCCGCGCCGCCGTGGACGACATCCGGAGGAACCGGGTGATGGGGTACATGTGGAGGAGGTTGATTTCCCAGATGCCGGCCACGCCCTTGCAGCGGGCCACGGCGCCCTCTCCCCCCAGGAAACCCACCACGTCCAGCGTGCCCTGGAAGAACATCCCACGCGCCATGTCGTCGTCGGTGGCCGCCAGACGCCGAAGCTCCAGCTCCCAGGCCGCGCCACCACCGGCGTTCGATTCGTAACCCGCGTACATGCTCATCTCCCCGAGGGGCCCTCACAGGGCGCCCGGGGAACACACCGCCACCTCACTTCGCGGATGCTTCCGGGCTCCCAGGATTCCCCCCACTTCCGGGAAGCCAACAGTCGCATATTTTTCCGATACTGTCGAATCAAACCCGGTTCGCCCCGCGGGACGAGAGGAGCATCCGCCAGCCAACGGATGGGGCGGACGCCGGGGCGCGGGTTCAGCCCGCGATCAGGGACGCCTGCGCGGCGGCCACGGCGGCGCCGGGCTCCGAGCGGTGGCCCGCGGCGAGGAGCGCGCGCTCCAGGGCGCCCACCGTGGATAGGACGTCCGCGGGCCCCACGCGGTTCATGTGGCCCACGCGGAAGTAGCGCGCCTTGAGGTCCGGGTGGAGGCCCCCGGCCACGACGACGCCCTGCCCCTTCACCCCCCCCACCAGCGCCGCGTCCACGCCGTCCGGGTAGTACACGGCGCTCAGCGTGTTGGCGGCCACGGCGGCGGAGGTGGGCAGCAGGCGCAGGCCCATGGCCTTCCACGCCGCGCGGAAGGCCCGCGCCATGCGCTGGTGCCGGGCGAAGCGGGCGTCCAGGCCCTCGGCCAGAATCTGCCCCAGGCTCACGTCCAGCGCGGCCACCAGGTTCACCGGCGGGGTGGCGAAGTAGGCCGGCTTGCCCGCCTCGTACGCCTCCATGATGGGCAGCCACTCCGCGAAGTCCGCGTAGACGCTGCCCACCGGCGCCTTGCGCTGGCGCCAGGCCTCCATGGCGCGCGGCCCCACCGTGAGCAGCGCCAGCCCCGGCGGCACGCCCACCGCCTTCTGGCTGGCGGTGAGGTACACGTCCGCCTCCCACGCGTCCTGGCGGAAGGTCTCCGCCGCGGTGGCGCACACGCCGTCCACCACCGACAGCACCCCGTGCTTGCGCGCGGCCCGCACCAGCGCCTCCGCGGGCGCGAGCACGCCGGTGGAGGTGTCCACGTGGGTGACGGACAGCACCTTGAAGCCGCCCTGGGCCAGGTGCGTCTCCACCGCGTCCAGGGAGGGCACGTCCCCTGGCGGGGCGCGCACGTGCGTCACCCGGGCGCCGTGGCGCTCGAGGATTTTCGCCATCCGGTCGCTGAAATAGCCGGTGTTCACCACCAGGGCCGCGTCCCCGGGCTCCACCAGGTTGGCCACCGCCAGCTCCATGGCCAGCGTGCCGGAGCCGGACACCACGAAGGGCTGCGCGGAGGGCGCCAGGCTGATGTCGCGCAGCCGCTTCAGGGCCCGGCCGAAGACGGCGATGAAGGCGGGGTCCGTGTGGCTGAGGGTGGGCGCGCCCAGGGCCTGGAGCACCTCGGGCTCGAACTCCACCGGCCCCGGAATCATCAGCAAGTCTCTCACGGCGTCACCACTCCTCTCGCGCGGACCGGCGCGGACGGAGGTGCCCGCGGCCCGGTCCGACTGTGGCGGCCCCCGGCCGCGCTGTCCACGCACATATGCTCCGGGCGAGTGTCCAGAGCTCGCTGTCCGGAAATGTCGGGACATTCGTGGCGCGAAAACCCCCGACATTTCCAAACAGCGCGCCGCGGCCCGCCGCCCGGGACCTCCTCCTCAGAGGCGGACGAGCAGCTCGCGGAGGATGGCGAAGCCCTGCCGGAAGTCCTCCAGCCGGGCCTGCTCGTTGGGGGCGTGGTAGTACTGCATGTCCCCGAAGCCGGTAATCTGGACGTCGCAGCCCTGGCGTTGCAGGTCCCTCACCAGCGGCAGCGAGCCGGTGAGCGAGAAGGGCGTGGGCGCCACGCCGCGCACCACCTGCATGGCCTCCTTGAGCGCGCGCAGGCCCTCCGAGTCCAGCCGGCAGGCGATGCCCTCGGTGCCCGTGCCCTGGAAGCGGAAGGCCAGCTCGCCGCGCTTGCCGCCCGCCGTGCGGGTGCGGGGGAAGTGCGCGGGGGCGTCATCGCGCGCCAGGCGGGCGTCGAGCGCCGCCATGAAGTCCGTCACCGCCTGCTGCACCTCCGCCAGGTCGTAGAAGGGCGTGAGGCGGATGTCGCCGCGCAGGACGACGTCGGCGGGCACCTTCGTCTCCTTGGTATTGGGCGCCTCCACCACGGTGGCCTTGAGGCTGGAGGGCGACAGGAAGCCCCAGCGCTGCTCGTCCTCGGTGGGCGGGAAGCGCGCGTGGAAGAAGCGGGCCAGCTCCAGCGAGGCGGCCATGCCCAGCTCCAGCGCGTTGACGCAGTTCTGCGGCATGCCGGAGTGGCCGCCCACGCCCGTCACCTTCAGCTCCCACAGCGACACGCCCGCGGTGCCCAGGGTGGGGCCGAAGTTGGCGCTGTCCAGCCAGTACACCGGCTGGCCGTCGAGTGGCTTGAGGTGGCCCTGCTCGGCCACGTAGTTGAGGCCCAGGCCCGGCAGCTCCGAGGACTCCTCGTTGGAGATGAGCACCACCTTGAGCGTGCGGCTGGGGCGCACCTTGCGCTCGGCGAGCTGGGCCAGCAGGTCCGTGAGCACGGCGACGTGCCCCAGGCAGTCGGTGACGCCGCGCCCGTAGAGCACGCCGCCGGGGCCCTGCCACAGCGTGAAGGGGTCACGCGCCCAGCCCTCCGCCTTCTGGTCGGCGGGGACCACGTCGAAGTGCGCGCCGACGAAGCCGATGGCGCCCTCCCCCTCGCCCGGCACGGTGAGCACCAGGCACGGGCGCGCCGCCTGGCCCGGGCCGGCCACGGACTCCGCCTGGATGAAGCCGCTCTCGATGTACGGCGCCAGCGTGTCCAGCACCACCTGCGCGGCGAGCCGCTCCTCGGGCACCAGCCCGGCGCCAGGGTTGTTCTGCAGCTTGGGGGTCAGGGCGATGAGCCGCCGGAGCACGTCAAGGAAGCGGTCCTCACGCAGGGCAAGAGCTTTCATGAAACGGATTGGAGCCCAGGCGCCCGGTGGAAGTCACCGGAAACGAACAGGCGCCGTGGCAGGAGCACGCACCGGCGAGGGCGCAGCGTGGAGCGGTGGACGAAACGGTCCGAGATTCCCCCGTCGGCGCCGACGCAGGCCTGCCCCGCATTGACGCGGCGTCCCGGGCCTGGGAGCGCCCCCTGGTGCGGCGACATGCCCGTCCACATCTTGGAGGCACCATGCCAGAGAACGCTCCGCCCAGACCGCCGCCCGCGCTGTTCATCCAGGACTGGGGCCCCACGCCCCCTGAGCCGAGTCGGGAAGAGACAGGTCAGGTGACCACGATGCAGGTTGGGGAAGAGACGGGCGACGGCGGCGAGCTCCAACGTTAGCGCCCTCCTTGGACCACCGCTGGTGACCACGCTGCAGGCCGACGAAGAGACGGGCGGCGGTGGTGAGCCCCGACGTTGGCGCGTCCCCTCGGACCACCGTTGGAGATGATGCCCGTGACACGAACAGGCGCGGTGGTGCTGCTGGGCGCGCGTGACGACGCCCATGTCCAGGAGGTCGCGCGCCGGCTTCGCGCCGAGACCGTGGACACGGTGGTGGTGGACACACGGGCCTTTCCCGAACGGACGCGGCTGTCGCTCACGGAGACGCTGGACGGCATCGTCGTGGACGGGCGCGAGGTGGGGCGCCCCGCGGCCGTATATGTGCGCGGCCTGCACGGCCATCCGCTGGCCTTCGGGGTGGACGCCCGGGAGCACATGGACGCGGACTGGCGCACCACGCTCACCGCGTTCCGCGAGAAGAGCGCGCTGCTGTCGGGCCTGCTCGGACGCTGGGAGCGGATGGGCGTGCCGCTCTACAACCCGCCGTCCTCGGATTGGAGTCTGCACAAGCCCGCGCAGCTCGCCGCGCTCCAGGCCGCGGGGCTCCCGGTGCCCCGGACGCTCTGGACGAACGACGCGGAGGCGGTGCGCCGCTTCGCGCGGGAAGGACGCACCGTCTACAAGCCCGTCACCGGCGGCGCGGCGACGCGGGAGCTGCGTGAAGCCGACCTCGCGGATGAACGACTCGCGGCGCTGGCCGCCGCGCCCGTCACCTTCCAGGAGCTGCTGCCGGGGGAGAACCTGCGCGTGTACGTGCTGGACGGCGAAGTCATCGCGAGCCTGCGCATCACCTCGCCGTCGCTGGACTTCCGGCAGCGGGAAGCCGTCATCGAGCCGGTGACGCCGCCACCCGAGCTGACCCGCGACTGCGTGAAGGCCTGCGAGGTGCTGGGCCTGCGCTGGACGGGGATGGACCTGAAGCGGGACGCGGACGGCGTGCCGCGCTTCCTGGAGCTGAACGGCTCGGCGATGTTCCTGGGCTTCGACGCGCGCGGCGGGACGGACGTGGCGGGGCACCTGACGCGCGCGCTGGTGAGGCACGCGCGCGGCGGGTAGCGCCGCTCAGCGTCGGCCGAGGAACTGCGGGTCGGACCAGTCCCAGAGCCGCTCCGGGTGCGTATCCACGTCGAGCGGGAGGCTGTTCCACCGGTACACCGCGCGCGAGCTGGCGCCGTGGATGTGGAGCACGAGGCTCAGCACGGCGAGCACCGTGAAGGTGGCCGTCAGGCCGCGGCGGGCCTCGGGGCCCTTCCACTGGAGCGCGCGCACCACGGGGACGAGGAAGAAGACGAGGTACGGCACCATGTCCGAGAAGAAGCGCGGACCATACGAGTGCCCCGCCCACCAATGCGGGAAGGTGGAGATGGCGGCCCAGTGCAGCACCACCACCGTCACCAGCGCGGCATGCAGCCGGGTGAAGGTCCGGGCGCGCAGGTCCATCCACAGGCCCCAGGCGCTCATGAGGAGCACGGGGGTGAAGACGAGCAGCCCGCGCGCGGGGGACACGAGGTTGCCGGCGAGGGCCTCGGCCACGCGCGAGGCGGACAACTCCAGGCGCTGCGGTTCGTAGTACGGCGCCAGGAAGGAGCCGTAGTGGACGAGGTTCACCGTCACCCACGGGATGGCCACGACGAGCGCGCCCGCGAAGAACTTCCAGGCCTGACGGGGCCAGGTCCACAGCACGTAGAGCGACAGCACCAGCACGGAGAGGCTGTTGGTGGGCCGCATGACGTAGGCGAGCGCCAGGGGGAGGCCGGCCCAGGCCGCGTGACGTGGCGCCTCGCGCGCGCGGACGAGGCAGAGGAGCACCCAGGTGAGGCACAACAGCGAGGGGCCGTGTTGCCACAGTGCGCGGCTGGCGGTGGAGAGCAGCGGCGTGCAGAAGACGAAGAGCGCGGCGAGCAGGAGCGCGCGCTGGCGGGACAGGTGCAGCGCGGTGCCCAGCACGAACATGACGACGCCCGCGAGCGCGACCAGCGCGGAGGCGAAGAGGCGCTGCGGGCCGTTCCACGCATCCAGGTCGACGCTGCCGGTGGCGTCGTAGATGTGGCGCCAGTGCGCCAGGGCGGGATGCAGATTGCCCGCTGGCGTGGCGAGGCGCACGAAGCCATCCACCAGCACCACCATGGGCACGGCGGCCAGGGAGGGCCCCAGGGGGAAGTAGTTGTAGAGGTGGCCGTCGCGCTCGTAGAGGCCGTGGCGGTACGACGCGAAGGTGGGCGCGTATTCGTCCAGGTCGATGTTCCCCTCACGCAGCAACGACAGCGTGGTGGGGAGCGTCAGCTTGGAGTCGAAGGGGGTGTAGACGGGGAACGCCGCCAGGGCCGCGAAGAAGCCCACGAAGAGCAGCACCCGCCCCGCCCAGAGGCGAGACGCGGAGCGCGCGGGCGTGGAGGCCAGAGGGGGAGAGACGGCGGGAGAGCGCATGGCGGCGGGCCCACCTCGCGCGCTCCGGCAGCGGCGCGGTGGAGGGCCGCCGTCTTAGTGCCTGGAGCGCATGAAGGCCAGCGGCTGGCCCCCGCGACCCCGAACAGAATCCCCGGCCTTTCCTACACGAGGGCCGCTCGACAGGGAGTGAGGCGACAGGCACACTTCTTCGGGACGAGCAGCCAGGGGGGGCGCCCCTTCGGAGAGAGGTGTGAGGCAAACCCTCATCGAAACCCGCGCGGAATCCACGCCGGACCTCTGGCGTATCCCGTGGAAGCTGAGTGGCCGGACGGTCCGGCTGGCGGGCGACAACGCCCGGTCCACCCACGAGCACGCGAAGGACCGCGGCTGATCATGTGGGCCTTCCGTCCGGACCCGAGCCCCCGATGGGACCTCCTGGAGGAGGCGTTCGACGAAGCGCGCTATCAGTGGCAGCAGCGCGCGTTCTTCTTCCAGTCGGCGACGCTCCTGCCTGGACAGGTCGCGGAGCTTCACGAAGAGCGGCTGCGCGCCTTCGTCGACATGCTGGCGCACGGCTCCTCGCGGGTGGCCGAAAGGCTGCTGCTCCCCAGCCTCCAGGAAGATGACCGGGAGCGCGTGGGCGTGGCGGCCATGGCCCTGCTTACGAGCGAAGCGCCTCAAGGCCTGACAGCGGTGCTGAAGGAGCTGCGGGAAGGCGCGCCAGAGCGACAGGTCTGGGTGGCCGAAGCCGTGTCGCTCAGTGAACGACCGGGGCTGGCCAGCGCGCTCGTCTCGCTGCTCGGCCCCAAAGGGCCGCCTGAGGTCCAGGCGGCGGCGATGGAGTCCCTGCGCCTCCAAGGGCAACCTCCCGGAGGTGACTTGCTGACGCGGGCGCTGGCCCATCCAGCGCACGTGGTCCGGCTGGCGGCGCTGCGAGCGGCGCGACGCTGGCCACAAGACGCGGAAACAGGGCTCGTGCGGCAGGGGGTTGCGTCAGGTGCGCCCGAGCTCCGCGCGGCGGCGTTGGAGGCAGGGCTGGTCCAGGCGCAGCGCCCGGTCTGGGGGGCCTGTCAGGCGGCGGCGGAGGCTCCGGATGCGATGGGCCGTACCGCGCGGCTGCTGCTCGCGCTGGGAGGAGATGATGAGGACATCTCCCGACTGGTGAAGCGCCTGGACACACCGGCCCTGAGGGCCGACGTCCTGTGGGCGCTGGGCTTCTCCGGACGGCCCGCAGCCGCCGAGGCCTGCATCCCGTGGCTGGAGGACCCGGTGCTGGGAGGCCGGGCCGCGGAGGCGTTCTGCGCCATCACCGGGCTGGTGCTGAAGGACGACCTGCTCCGGGAGCGCGAGGCGGAGGACGACCCACTGTCCCCCTTGGAGGAGGACCTCCGCACGCCCCTGACGCCCGGACCCGACGATGCGCTCCCGCTTGCCCGCACCGCCGCGGTGGAGCGCTGGTGGAGCGAGGCGCGCAAGCACCTCCGGCCGGAGTCACGCGTCCTCGGCGGCCGGCTCTTCACGGCCACGAGCCTCGTTGAGGCACTGGAGACGCTGCCCATGCGACGCCGGCCTCCGCTGGCGCTGGAGCTGGCCATCCGCACCGGAGGCCAATACGCGGTAGAGCATCACGGATGGTTGCATGTGCAACGCCGGCAGGCAGCGGAGGCTCGAGGCTGGAGCGGTGGAGCCTCCTTGAGGCCCTTCGCGACCTGGATGAGCCGCTGAGCAACGGACGGGAGGCTGGAGATGGGCAACACCGTTGGCGTGAACAAGATGTCCGTGGTGACGAAGGGCAGCAACGGCACCACGGTGGCCTTCCCCGACGTGTGCAAGACGCCCAGCCCGGCGGGGCCCGTCCCCATTCCCTATCCCAATGTCGCGCGCTCGGCGGACACGGCGCAGGGCAGCAGCACCGTGTCCGTGGAGGGCAATCCCGCGTGCCTGAAGGACTCGAACTTCAGCACGAGCACCGGAGATGAAGCCGGCACGGCCGGTGGCGGCGTGGCCTCCGGGAAGACGAAGGGCAAGGCGGAGTTCGTCAACTACTCCTTCGACGTGAAGTTCGAAGGGAAGAACGTGGCGCGGGCCTTCGACTTGATGCTGCACAACGACAAGAACACGCCGCCCTTTCCACTCATCCAGCCTCCCGTGGTGGCGGTGGGGAAAGAAGCGGGTGAGCCGTGCTGCCTCATCTGCAAGGAGAAGGTGGAGTAGCAAGGCACGGCACGGAGGAGCGCCATGGGGAAGAGCACCGACGAACACGTCATCAACCCAGACGGCACCTGCCCTCACGTGGTGGTGAAGGAGAACACCGAGGGTGGCGCGTGCCTGACGGGGCATGACTCCAGCCTCGACCCCAGCACCTGCTCATACCGCTGGCAGGCGCTCACGGAGTCGAAGCAGAACCGGACGGCGCTCTACAACAAGACCCCCACCGCGGGAGCCCGGCAGAAGCCCGCCCCCATGGGGCTGCTGGCCACGTCGGCGTACCTGAGCAACCGGGGGAACCTTTATCCAGGACAGTATGGCGCGGTCATCCGTCTGCCGGAGCCGGGCGACTGGCACCTGGACGGCCCCACCCGCGACAACATGGAGGATGCCGCGGGCAGGCCCATTCCCCGTGGACAGAACTTCTCGAAGCATACGTGGCCGTACTGGCACAACTCGCACCACTTGATTCCCAAGGGGCTCTTCAATGAGACCATCGCGGAGATTGAAGATGCTGACTGCCAGACGTTGATTCGACTGGCGCTCCTGCGCGCCGGCTACAACATCAACCACCACATCAACGTCATCATCCTGCCCCAGGACCTGGAGGTCGCCCGTGTCCTGGGACTCCCCCGGCACCTCATCCTGGAAGATGGCTCCTGGATGGTTGAGGGCAGTCCCAAGTTCGACCATCTGGGCTACAACTGGAACGTCCAGGACAGGCTTGAGCCCATCATCAACCGCTACGCGAAAGCCTGCGACGCGGAACTCCGCAAGAACTGCGACACGTCAGAATTCAAGCTCTCCAAAGAGGAACTCGAGAAGCTCTCAAGAACCTGCTACCGCAGTGTCACGTCATTCGGAAAAACAAACCCCGGCGAACCTATTTCCGACATGCCCAAGCTCCCTCGCCGCTAGAACGCCATGGACTACTTCAGTCTCACCCGAGGCCCCACCGTTGACCGCAGCCTCTGCATGCTCGAGCGCGAGCCCAAGGGCTTGAGGATGTTCAGCCACCGCCTCGCAGAGGGCTACCCCATGGGGGACAAATATCCCCCAGATGCAGTGTGGCAGATGAGCAGCAAGTATGGTGGAGGCAAGCTGGCCTCGCTCATTGCCTCTCACTATGTCGTGGTGGAGCGAGCCCTGAAGGAAGTCTTCGAGCGCACCGGAGTCCCCATGGAGTGCCTCAACTTCACCCTGCTCGACCACAAGGGGCAGGTCGCCAGCCGGGACTACTTCATCATCAACCCTCTGGGTACCTTCGACTGCCTGCATCTCGAAAAAAGCGACATCGAGTATTCCAAAGAGATGCCAGGAGAAATCATTGGCATCGACAACCACGTCCTCTCCACGGAGAAGCTCCGCTCGGCGCCGGACTTCTTCCGCATCAAGGAGGACCCCTACGTCTACGTCCTGAGCCACAAGCTGGTGGACGAACTGCAACAGCTCAACCCCACCAACGTCTACCTCACCAGGCTGGAACAGGCCTGAGCTGCTCCGACGAACGCCCGCCCCGCCATGGTGCGAACGCCCCTGCCCCTCATCGAGAAGAACAGCCTCCTCCAGCTCCAAATGGTCCTGCCGAGAGTCCTCACCCGGCAAGTCACCCAGGCCCAGATGATGAGCGTCTGCGCCCTCTACCGGCGCATGGGCATCGCCCAGCTCTTCCTCTCCGGCCTGCCAGACGGCCTCTTCGAGGAGCTCTCCCGCTCGGCGCGCGCCTTCCTCTTCTTCCTCCAGGGCGCTGACGACTCCACCAAGACGACGAGCCGCTCCGAGCCCTACTTCGATGCCATCGCCTGCGGAGACACCGAGGCAGAGCGTGAGATTGCCCAGCACTCCCGCGCCACCTGGAACCCGGGCGAGGAATACGAGGACGACTTCCTCTACGTCCGCATCCTCATGGAGCGCTTCACCCTCGCGGCCCCCACCGCCCGGCTCGACGCGGCCATGAGCCGCTACGAGGGCCTGCCGACAGCACGCGACGACGCGCGGCTCCCACTCTGTCAGGCGCTCGTCGCCGCGGACGCCCAGCGCTTCGAGGAGGGCCTGAGCCTCCTGCTGGACGTCCGCACCCGCGAGCTGCGCAAGCGAATCGAAGCCGAGCGCCTCTCCCCTGACGACGCCGCCACCACGGCCCACCTCTCCGTGGAGGTCCTCGCGCTGCTGCGGCTGGCCGGGCGCGCGCGCCTGCCCACCGAGCAGCACTACCCGCTGGCCCCCTCCGTGGCCCGCCGCCTCGACCGCGCCCGGCTGCCGCCTCCAGCGTCCTGGCGGCAGCGCGTCACCTCCATCCACGGCGCGACGGACGTCCCAGGGAGGAATCCGTGAAGCTCGCTGTCACGGGGCTCGGGCTCGTCACCTCCGTGGGGCATGGCGTCGTGGGGACCTGCACCGCGCTGCGCGCGGGCCTCTCCCAGCCCAGGCCCCTCCCGGCCTTCACCGTCGAGGACGAGCCGGGCGAAGCCGTCCCCGTCACCGGCTTTCCCGCCGCACCCTTCGCGGATGGGTTCTACCAGACGGGTGCCTGGGTGCGGCTGGCGTCAGGCGCCTTCGACGACCTCCGCGACGCCGCCGCGATGCCTTCCTCCACGGACGCCCGCTTCTGGCACCGCACCGGGCTCATCGCCCTGGCGCCGCTCATCGACGAGGCGCGGTTCGGCTGGTCGCTCCAGACGCTGCCCGGTGCGCTCGAGACATTCTACCTGCACCCCCTCGTGTCCCTCATGGACGTCCCCCTCAGAGAGGACACGACGCGGGCGCTCGCGCTGGGGCACTGCGGCCTGGCGGCGGCGCTCCAACAGGCGGAGGCCATGCTGACCTCCAGGGATGTCGACCGGGTGCTCGTGCTGGCCGCGGACTCCTACGTGGACCCGGAGAGCCTCGCGTGGCTCGCCCACCACCGGCGGCTCAAGTCTCCCCAGCGGCAGGTGGGCCTCATGCCGGGTGAAGCCGGAGCCGCCATCCTGGTGGAGCGTCCCGTAACGGCCCGCGAGCGGGGCAGCGCATCGGCCGTGCAGGTGGATGCCGTGGCGCTGAGCGGCCTACCAGCCGTGGGCGCGACGCTCGCTCAGGTTGGACGCGCGCTCGCGGAGTCCATCCAGCGCGTCCTCCCCGCGGCCACGCAGCGCTTCCAGGGAGACCTCTACCTCGACCTCAACGGAGAAGCCTGGAGGGCGCAGGCCTGGGGCCATGCCCAGGTGCTGCTCGCCGAGCAGTTGGACCCTTCACGCTGCCGCGTCCTGCATCTCGCGAGTTCGCTGGGAGAGACGGGCACGGCCTCCGCGCCGGTGTCGCTCGCGGCGGCGGCCTGGGGATTCTTCAGGGGCCATGCGAGCGGCGAGCGCACGTTGCTGGGCTCGCTCTCGGATGCGGGGCAACCCGCCGCCATCCTCCTGACACGCGGTGAAGGCAGGCGCGCGGACTGAACCGCGAGCGCTCCCCCCCAGCGTCACTTCGATGGGGACGTAGCTCCTTCCATCCCAGAGGGAGCCGCCTGCGCCGGAGCCGCGGCGGGCGCCTCGGAGCGCGGCGCCCCGCCCTCCACCTTGCCCACCTGGTCCAGGTCCTCCCGGTTGCTCAGCGAGAAGCGCACCAGCGCCCGGAGGATGCGGTTGCGCTTCACGTTGCCGAGCACCTCCCGCAGGTCCTCGTACACCGTCGGGTCGCTGATGAGCCCGCCCACGGTGCCGTCGCCCTTGGCCACCGTCGCCGTAATCTGCTTCAGGTCCGCCGCCGCCGCGCCCAGGTCCGCGAACATGCCACTCGCGTCGCCGTACACCAACTGGTGCACCGCCCCGTTGGGGCTCTTCTTCGCGTCCTCGATGAGCCCCGCGAGCTGCCCCGCCGCCGAGCCCAGCTCCGTCAGCGCCTTCGCGCCATCCTGGCCGTAGATGAGCGCGTGCGCCGTGCCGTCCCCCGCGCGCACCTCGCGCAGAATCCCCTCCAGCTCCCCCACCGCGCCATCCACCCGCGCCGCCGCGTTGGACGCGTTGGCCAGCAGGCCCCGCACCTCGCGGCCGGCCTCCTTGTCGTAGATGAGCGCGTGCAGCACGCCGTCGCCCTTCTCCACCTCCTCCAGCAGCGCCCGCAGCGCCGCCACGCCGCGCGTGACGTCCTCGGCCATCTCCGGGTTGGCGTACGTCTCCACCGCCGCCCGCAGCGACTTGCTGATGGCCACCGAGTTCTCCATCACCTGCGAGGCCCCGTTGAGCAGCGCCCCCAGGTCTCCGCTCGAGGAGGACTTCAGCACCCCACCCGGCTCCACCAGCGGCGCCGTGGGGCTGCCCAGGGAGATGTCCACGGCCTTGTCCCCCAGCACCCCCATGCTGGAGAGCTGCGCCACCGAGTCCTGCCGCACGCGGTCCGTGTAGCGGGTGGACACCTGGAACTGGACCTCCAGCCGCGGGTCCTTCGGGTCCGGCGAGAAGACGATGCCCGTCACCCGCCCCACGTTGAGGCCGCCGAGCCAGACAGGCGACTCGTCACTCAGGCCCTGCACGTTGCTGAAGTAGGCGCGGTACGTCGTCTTGCGCTGGAAGAGGCGCGACTGCTGCCCGATGACCATGACGACCACCAGGGCCACCGCCAGGCCGATGGCGACGAAGAGCCCCGCGCGAAGGGCCAGGCGGCGCTCCGTCCCAGCGGGAGAGAACGGGCTCATCGCGTGCCCTCCGGATAGAGCTCCACGCGGCGCGCGTCCAGGAAGGCCCGCACCTCCGGCACGGTGGAGCGCAGCATCTCCCGCGGCGTGCCCACCTGCACGATTCTCCGATTGGCCAGCATGGCGATGCGGTCTCCCACGGTGAACGCGCTCACCATGTCGTGAGTCACGACGATGGAGGTACAACCCAGCCGCGTCTTCATCGAGTTGATCAACACGTTGATGGACTGCGTGGTGACGGGGTCCAGGCCCGTGGTGGGCTCGTCCCAGAGGATGACTTCCGGCTCGGTGGCGATGGCGCGCGCCAGCCCCACCCGCTTGCGCATGCCGCCCGACAGGTCCGACGGCATCAGGTGCTCGGTGTCGGGCAGGTCCACCAGCGTCAGCTTCTCCGCCACGCGCGCGCGCACCTGGTCGGCGGGCATGTCCGGGAAGTGCTCGCGCAGCGGATAGGCCACGTTCTCCCCCACGTTGAGCGAGTCGAAGAGCGCCGCGCCCTGGAACACCATGGCCACGTGGCGGCGCACCGGGATGAACGCCTCCTCCGAGAAGCGCGTCAAATCATGCCCCTGGAAGAGGATGCGGCCGGTGTCCGGCGTCAGCAGGCCGATGAGGCACTTGAGCAGCACGCTCTTGCCCGTGCCCGAGCCGCCCATCACCACCAGCGTCTCCCCCGCGCGCACGTCCAAATCCATGTCGTCGTAGACGCGCTTGGCGCCGAACGCCTTGGTCAGGTGCTCGAAGGAGATGAGCTGCTCGCCCGGCCGGGGCGGCTGGAACTGGAACTCAGCAGGTGTCTGGGACGAGGAGCGCATGGCGCGTCACAGGACCAGCGTGAGCTGGGTGATGAAGAAGTCGGCCAGGCACACGGACACGGACGTGGTCGCCACCGTCTGGGTGGTGGCGCGGCCCACGCCCTCCGTGCCGCCCTCCACGGTGAGCCCGCGGAAGCAGCCCACCAGGCCGACGATGAGCCCGAACACCGCGCCCTTGAACACGCCGGAGGCGAAGTCCTGCATCAGCACCGCGTCCAGCGCGCCCTGGAAGAAGAGGTTCAGGGTAATGGCGTACTGGACGTTCACCACCAGCGCGCCCGCCACCAGCCCCACCACGTCCGCGAACACGGTGAGCACCGGCAGCACAATCAGGCACGCCAGCACCCGGGGCACCACCAGCTTGCGCAGCGGGTCCGCGCCCAGCGCGCGGATGGCGTCCACCTGCTCCGTCACCGTCATGGCGCCCAGCTCCGCGGCGATGCCGCTGCCGATGCGCGCGCCCACGGTGAGCGCGGTGAGCACCGGCGCCAGCTCGCGGAACAGCGTGAGGATGACCACGCGGCCCACGGTGTACTGCACGCCGAAGCGCGCCAGGAAGTAGCCGAACTGCAATGAGATGACGAGCCCCGCGAACATCGCGGTGAGCAGCGCGATGGGCAGCGAGCGCACGCCCAGCGACTCCGTGTGGTACACGAGCCCCCGCCAGTCATAGGGCGGACGCACCGCGCGGCTGAACACCTGCCCCGTCATCCGCGACAGCGCGCCCAGCGACTCCAGCCGCTCCTTCAGGCGGTCCATCAGGCTCGGCGCTCCGGAGGCCGCCTCCAAGCCAGCCTCCGAGCCCACCTCCGAGCCCACCTCGGGCTGCCGCGTCGTCATCCCTTGCGCTCCAGGTGGAAGCCGGCCAGCAGCGCGTCGAAGTCCGCCATGCGCGCGTCCGCGAGCCCCGGCGGTGACACGTAGGTGAAGTCGAACACGCAGTTGTCCTTCTTCAACACCACGAGCTCCAAGCGCACGGGCACGCCGTCCATCCTCGCCAGGTAGCGGCTGCGCAGGGCCTCGCGGCCGTCCATGGGGATGCGCTGTTCGGCCAGCGCCTGCCGGTCCGTGAAGCCCGCCAGCAGGTGCCGGGTGAGCACCTCCAGCGACGGGTCGTCATGTCCCTTGCACGTGGCGTTGACGGAGAGCGCGCGGCCGGTGCCCTCCTCGGCGAAGGCGAGGTCGTTGTCCTCCAGCCACACCTGCTTCCAATACGCGGGGAGCGTGCCGATGCGGTAGCGCACGGCGGGCTTGGAGAGGACCGAATCCTCGAACGTCGTCCGGTGACAGCCCAGCAGGGGCATGACCACCAGCAGGCACAGCAACGTCATCCGCGGCATGGCACCGTTCTTCGTGGCTCTCTTCCGGCCCTGCGCCCGAGTCATGCGTCACAAGTGGCGCACCTGCAAGGAATTCCACGCCGCGCGGTAGGGGGGAAACGTCCACTGTCACACCTCTGAGTCCCCCCGGGCGCGTCACATTCCCGCCATGCGGGAGGCGCCGTCCGTCCGCCACGGCACCAGCCGGTTCACGCGGGCATCCCTCCGTGGGCAGTCCCCAGCCACACCGCACGGCCCCAGCTTTGTCCCGACACACGCACGCCGCCCGGCATCAAGGACAAGGAGGAACCCATGGACGGAGGACTCGCGATATTCGGCCTCGGCCTCTTCCTGCTGGGAATCGCCAACCTGTACACGCGGCACAGCTACTGGCTGGCCGTCCCCGTTCTGCTCCTGTCGGTGGTGTCCATGGGGCTGGCCTTCAGCGAATCCAAGCGGCTGCGCGAGGTGTCGCTGGGCATCGGCGCCGCGCTGCTGGTGCTCACCATCATCGCGCTCGCCGTGGGAACGCCGTGGTGGCTGCCCGTCGCCACCTTCCTCTTCGCCGTGGCGTATGGCGTGCTCTGGGCGGAGTACCGCTTCCCCTTCTTCCAGCACGTGGCACCGGGCGACGAGCCGCACCACGCGGCGCGGCGCTTCCACATCCACTGGCCCTGGCACCGCCGGCGCGTGACGCCGTGACTCAGGGGGCGGGGGGCGGCCCGGCGTCCGCGCGCACCGCCACCTGTCCGCCGTGCACGTCCAGCCACAGCGTGTCGTCCGCCGCCGCGCCCCGCACCAGCGAGCCGTCCGTCGTGGTGAGCACCACCTGCGCGCCGCTCCTGGCCAGGTAGCCCATGAGGTACGCGTTGCGCTCGGGGTCCAGCTCGCTCGACACGTCGTCCAGCAGCAAGAGCGGCAGGAAGCCCATGGCGGCCTCCAGGTTCTCGATTTCGGCAATCTTCCAGCCGAGCACCAGCGCCCGCTGCTGTCCCTGGCTCGCGTAGGCCCGCGCGCTGCGGCCACCCAGCGTCACCGACACGTCGTCCGCGTGCGGCCCCACGGAGGTGAAGCCCCGCTCCGTGTCCCGGCGCAGCCGCGCGGAGAGGCCCTCGCGCAGCATGGCGGCCAGCGCCGCCTCATCCGCCGCGGCGAAGTCCCCCTCCAGGTGCGCGGGACGGTAGCCATAGTTCGCGGGGTCCACCGTGCGGCCAATGGAGGCGAAGGTCGCCTGGGCCCTGGGCGCCAGCTCCGCCATCAGCGCGCGCCGCCGCGAGTAGATGCGCGCGCCAGCCTTCGCCAGCGTCTCGTCGTAGGCCTCCAGGTACGCCGCGTCCACGGCGTGGCCTTCGCGCAGCAGGCGGTTGCGGTTCTTCAGGGCCCGCGCGTACTCGCGGCTCTCGCGCAGGAAGGCGGGGAAGCGGTTGAACACCGCCCGGTCCAGGAAGCCGCGCCGCGAGTCCGGCCCGCCCTTCACCACCTCCAAATCATCCGGCGTGAAGGCCACCACGGACACGCCGCCGAAGTAGTCCTCCAGGCTGGCGGCCTTCTTCCCATCCACGAAGGCCTGGCGCGTGCCGCCACCCACCTCCACGGCGATTTCGCGCTCGGCGCCCTTGAGGAGGAAGCGCCCCGTCACCCGCGCGCCCTGCGAGCCCCAGCGAACGAGCTCCGACAGGCGCCCGGCGCGCAGGGGCTTGAGCGTGGCCAGGAAGTAGAGGGCCTCCAGCAGGTTCGTCTTGCCCTGCCCGTTCTGCCCCACCGCGATGGTGGCGTGGGCGCTGGGCGAAAGCTGGACCTGGGGGAGGTTGCGGAAGTCGTGGACGTGAAGCGCGAGGAGGCGCACGGCCCCCTCCGTATAACCTCTCCGCCCTTTGGGCGGGGGACCTATCTCGCGGGCTGGAGCGGCAGCTCCACCCGGAAGGTGGCGCCCTCGCCGGGCCGGCTGTCCACCTGGATGGTGCCGCCCAGGGCCTCCACCAGCGTGCGCGTCACGTACAGCCCCAGGCCCATGCCGCCATAGTTCCGCTCGGACACGGCGCGCTCGAACTTCTGGAAGATGCGCGCGTGGGCCTCCGGGTCGATGCCGATGCCCCTGTCCCTCACCCACAGCCGGGCGCCGAGGCCCCCGGGCGCCACCTCGACGTGCACGGGCGCGCCCGCGCCGTACTTGAGCGCGTTGGACAACAGGTTCGACACCACCTGCTCCAGCCGGAGCCGGTCCCACGCCCCTCGCAGGCCCTCCGCGTGCGTCACGTGCAGCGTGCAGCCGGCGCGTGCCGCCTCCAGCTCGAAGCGCGCGGCCACCTCCTTCACCAGCGCGGACAGGTCCACCGGCTCGTACTGGAGCTTCAGCCGGCCGGTGCTGATGCGGGACACGTCGAGCAGCCCGTCCACCAGCTCCGACAGGCGCGTCATCTGCCGGCGCATGACCTCCACCTCGCGCCCGTGACGCTGGGCCAGCGCGGACGCCGGGTCCGCCTGGATGGCGCGCGCGAAGGACTGGAGCCGCAGGCCCAACGACGTCAGCGGCGTCTTCAGTTCGTGGCTGGCGACGGACAGGAACTCGTCGCGGGCGCGCACGGCCTCCTGGAGGTGCTGCTCCACTGTCTTGAGGCGGGTGATGTCCAGGAAGGGAATCACCACCACGGACGGGTGGCCGTGCATGGCGGGCAGCGTCTCCGAGGAGATGCTGAGGGCGAACTGGCCCGCGGCCGTGTGCCAGAGGACCTCCAGGCCGTCCAGTCGCTCGCCCCGCGCCGCGCGGGTGGAGGGGATTTCGTCCACGCGCAGCCGCCGCCCCGCCAGGTCCGTGACGTGGAAGTGCTCACCGTACGCGGTGGCGGGCACGTCCCTCGGGATGTGGCCGCCGTAGAGCCGGTCCGCCGCGGCGTTGGAGAAGTTGAGGTCGCCGCTGGCCGGGTCCGCCATCACCACCGGCATGGGCATCAGGTCCAGCACGGCCTCCAGCCACTTCTGCTGGCTCTCCACGGCCTGCCGCGCGAGCACCTGCTCGGTGACGTCGGAGGCGAACGTCACCAGGCCATCCACCTGGCCCCGCTCGTCGCGCAGGGGCTCGAAGATGATGTTCCAGAACTTCGTCTCGACGCGGCCGGCGCCCTCGTAGTCGATGGTGACGGGGCACTCCTGCGCGATGGCGCGCTCGCCCGTCTCGAAGACGCTCCGGTGGAGGCTGAGCAGCTCCGGTGACAGGTCGGGGATGGCCTCCTCCTGCGTGCGCCCGTTCAGCTCGCGGCCGCCCATGAGCTTCTGGAGCAGCGGGTTGGCGAACTCGTAGCGCAGCGCGTAGCCGCGCAGCACGCTGATGGCCACCGGCGCCTGGGTGAAGACCTGGAGCAGGTTGCGCCGCTCCGCCTGCGCCGCCTCGCGGGCCGCCAGCTCCGCCGTCATGTCCTGGTAGGCCACGGCGATGTGCGTGACGCCGCCGTTGGCGGACACCAGGGGGAAGCCGGTGCAGGAGATGGCGATGCGCCTGGCCTCCGCGGGCGCGCGCACGTGCTCCAAGTCCTTCACGTCGTACCAGAACACCGGCGTCTGGACGCGCTCGCCCGACACGGCCCGCAGGAGCAGCTTCCCGTAGCCCAGCTCCGCGAGCAGCTCGTCCTTGAAGAGGCTGTACTCGGGCGGCGGCGCGGCGCCGAACATCGCCAGGAAGGCGGGGTTGGTGAGCAGGCAGTGGCCGTCCGCGGTGAAGACGGCGTAGGGCACGGGTGAATGGGTGAACAGCCCCTCCAGGAGCGCGAGCGAATCCGGCACGTCCGCGAGCTGTTCGCGCAAGGAGCGGGGCTCCGTCCCCACGGGCCTGCCGCGCATGTCCGGACTCCCGTGCTGGCCCATTCGCTTCTCCACGGGCCGAGGGCCTAGCAGAGCCACCCCGGACTGCCCAGTCCACCGTTGTCCGGCCGCCTGCCCACCGCCGCCTCCTGGCACGCACATGGGGCTGATGCGCCGGGGAGCCCATGCCAGGATGCACGCACCATGGCGGACCACCTCAAGAGTTTCTTCGACGCGCGGCTCGTCGAGCGCCTCGCCGCGTCACTCCACGCCGCGGCGCCCTCCTTCCCTCGCGCCGCCTTCGTCCGGGAGGCCGCGAAGGGCCTGGAGAGCCATGAGCTGATGGACCGGGCGCGTCATATCGCTGGCGCGCTGCACCGCGCGCTGCCCCAGGACTACCCGGAGGCGGTGGAGGTGCTGCTGCGCTCGCTTGGCCCCCGGGCGGAAGTCACGGAGGGCGGCGCCATGGCCTCCTTCTTCTACCTGCCCCACACGATGTACGTGGCGGAGCACGGGCTGGAGCACTTCGAGCCGTCCATGCGCGCCCAGCACGCGCTCACCCAGCGCTTCACCGCGGAGTTCTCCATCCGGCCCTACCTGGAGCGGCACACGGCGAAGACGCTGGGCCGGCTGCGCGAGTGGACGGAGGACCCGAGCGAGCATGTGCGGCGGCTGGTGTCGGAGGGTACGCGCACGCGCCTGCCGTGGGCCTCGCGGCTGCGCGCGTTCCAGAAGGACCCCACGCCGGTGCTCGCGCTGCTGGAGCGGCTGAAGGACGACCCGGCGCTGTACGTGCGCCGCTCGGTGGCCAACAACCTGAATGACATGGGCAAGGACCACCCCGCCCTGCTGGTGCAGGTGGCGACGCGGTGGATGAAGGGCGCCCCGCCGGAGCGGGAGTGGCTGGTGCGCCACGCGCTGCGCTCGGCCATCAAGCGCGGGGAGCCCGCCGCGCTGGCGGTGGTGGGCGCGCGGCCGCCGTCGGGCATCGAGGCGCGGGTGACGAAGCTCCCCCGCCGCGCGGCGCTGGGTGACACCGTGGAGGTCCACTTCGAGGTGGCCAACCGCTCCCAGCAGCCGCAGACGCTGGTGGTGGACCTGGCGGTGCACTTCCAGAAGGCCAACGGCGAGGCGAAGCCCAAGGTGTTCAAGGTGAAGGAGCTGCTGCTTGGCCCGGGGCAGGCGGAGACGGTGGGCAAGCGCGTCTCCTTCGCGCAGCTCACCACGCGCAAGCACTACGCCGGACCGCACCGCTTCGAAGCCCTGGTGAATGGACAGGGCTTGCCGCTGGGCGTGGTCGAGGTCAGCGGGTAGGGAGCTCCCGGCAGGCGATTCCCGGCAGTTCGAGGCGCTTCACCGCATCAACGAACCGCTCGGTCCCGACAATCATCGTCGCGAAGTTCTCGAGCCGGAACACGTCCACGTCCGTCGGGAGCGAAGCCGCTGCGAGGATGGGCTCATCGGGCCGAGCAAAGGCATGCCGTCCACAGGTCGGGCACGGCGGAGGCGTACCGGCAGGGATGCAATCCGGATGGAGCAGCCCGCGTGGCTCCAGTTGAAGGTCCAGCAACTCCGGCGGCGCCTTCTTGCGGAATCGCAACTCCGTCCGGCCACCGAGCAACCCGCGCACGCCTTCGGCTTGCAAGCGCTCCATCGCATCGCGGCGCACGAGCAGGAGCGAAGTTCCCTGCCATGTGAATGGACCGAATTCGCCTGACGCGGTGCCAACCAATGGACCGAAGGCCGCGCCAGGCGGGAGCACCGCTCCAGGAGGGGCCAAGGGGCGTACCCGTTCTCGAAGGCGGGAGAACTCGATGAACGGCTCCGGTCGGGCCTGCTCGAATGCCGCATGCTCCGGCAGGCGCGACAGGTCCACGAGAGGATAGTGATTCCCCCAGGCACTCCAGGTCGCGCCACAGGTGGGGCACTTCACGCCGGGCAGACTCCACTTGTGCGTGGCGTTGAAGCTCCCACTGAAAGCGGCGGTCGCCGCATCATCATCATGCAGCCAAAAGAATCGGGTCATGGGTCCTTACGCGTCTGGGCGCGAATAGTGGGGCTGGATGGGCCCTCCGATGAGGTCGAAGCGGTGGATCAACTCTCCCGCATGCTTGAAAATCTCCTCTGCGCTCGCGTTCCGGTTCCGGTCCCTGAAGTCACGCCAGGCCTTGTTCCACGCGCCACCGTTGCCGTGAGGCCCGTGAATCCGCCGGTGCACGTCACGAGGAATGGGCATGGTGTAGCTGTGGATTTTCATGCCCTGTCCTTCGAACCATCGCGCCAGGTCCTCTGCCTGCGGGAAGATGTGGTGCTTCTCCCAGCGTCCGGGCGTTAGACGGTGCGACGGTGGGATGACACGCGAGGCACCACCATTCCGGTTGGGGAAGACCATGACAGCCCCGCGTGGAAGCTGCTGCCCGGCCCCCCAATTTCTCCGAGGACCGCGGCCGGGTGCTGCCGCGGCCACGGGCGGCCGCGCGGGAGGAAAGCGCGCCAACTCCACTTCACCGAGAAGGTCCTCGCAGCGGTAGAAACCACATGCATCTCCGTCGCAAAGGAGATTGACGCAACCGTCCTCATGCGGAGCGGAACACTCATCTTCCGCAGCGTGAACGCCTCGCTGAATGGGAGTTTTTGCGGTGGTAGCGCAGCCCAACCCAAACGCGACAAGCAGCAAAAGGGCCAAGCCAGGATGGGCACGCATCGACAGCGGACCCTACCCTGTTTGAAGTGGAGGCACGGAGCCGCGTTGCCTTTCACCGCGGCCCGAAAATCTTCACCAGCTTGTTGTAGACGCCCATCACCAGCAGGGGCGACACCCACTGGCCAATGAAGCGGCTGGGGCGCGAGCGGCCCGTCAGCTCCAGGACGAAGGAAGCGCCCATCGCGGCGAGGCTCGCCACCAGGAACACGTGCGAGGGCACCTTCGCCGTCTGCTGTTCAATCAAGCGCGTCAGTGACGCCTCGGCGTGCTCCGCGCGCACCACCGGGGGCACGTCCATGTAGTCCTGCTCCGAGGCCCGGCTCGCCGGGTTGACGTCCATCTCCATGCTCCCTCCCAGGGCGGGCAGGCAGGCCCGCCGCATGCCTCGCTCATCCCCGGGCGGCGCCATGCAGCCCGGCGGAGAGGTCCCCATCATGGTGTGACCGATGGAGGCAAAGGGCGAGATGGCGAGCGAGTCCATGCACACAGACGCCAACCAATCAGGCGAGCTTCAGCTCCCCGAAGCGGGCGCGGGCCCCCTGCTCCAACGCGACTACTGGGCCGTCATCCAAAACTGTCGCGTCTCCCCCCAGGAGCTCATGCGCTGGGTGGCCGTGCGCTTCGCCGAGTTCGCGCCCACCGAGCTGTGCGTCTTCGAGCACCGGCACAAGCACCGCGAAGGCCAGCCGCTGGAGCTGGACGACGAGCTGACGGTGAAGATTCAAGGCGCGGGCACCTTCGCCGTGCGCGTCATCCACCGGGATGCGCAGAGCTTCACGCTGGGCACGCTCCACGGGCACCCGGAGGCGGGGCGCATCACCTTCGGCGCTTACCGGAACAGCCGCGGCGATGTCATCTTCCACATCCGCAGCCGGGCGCGCTCCGGCTCGACGTTCCACTACCTCGGCTTCGTCACCGCCGGAGACGCCATGCAGACCAACACCTGGACCGAGTTCGTCCTGCGCGCCGCGCTGACGGCCGGCGCCGGGGTGCTGGGCGTCATCCACGCGGACACCACCGAGCTGGAGGACGAACCGCCCGGGGGCGACACCGTCCACGGGCCCACCTTCGTGGCGCGGGGAGAATGACGACGATGATTGAGTGGCGCTGGTTCTCCGGCTGGACGGATGAGGAAATGGTGCCCCGGCTGGCCAGGGCCCGGACGCTGGAGCGCAACTTCCCGGAGGTCTCCGGGGAGATGACGCTGGACGCGGGCTGGAGCCAGGTCCACTCCCAGAGCGTGCTCGGCCACGAGGCCCCGGGCCGCCCCGTGCCGGGTGGCCTCTTCGAGCGCGCCCAGCAGGTGCTGGAGACCTTCGACTTCTCGGACCCGCGCATCGTCGCCTGGCACTTCTCCGCCCAGGAGCCGCTGCACGGCCGCACGGTGCTGCTGGAGCTGCGCTCGCTGGGGCAGCAGCTCCGCTACCTGTGCGGCGCGCGCGTGGGCGGCACGCGCAAGGAGCACGGCGAGGTGTGCAGCGTCTTCGGCTTCAGCTTCGAGACGCTGCAAGGCCACATCGAGGCCGGGCGCGAGTGGTTCCTGCTGCGCAAGGACCATGAGACGGGCGCGGTGCGCTTCCACATCGAGGCGGCCTGGCGCCCCGGCCAGTTCCCCAACTGGTGGAGCCGGCTGGGCTTCATGATGGTGGCGCCCCGCTACCAGCGCGCGTGGCACCGGCTGACGCACGTGAGGCTGCGTGAGCTGGTGCTGAAGCACCCGGAGCTCATCGGAGAACATGTGCGCAGCGGCCAGTTGGAGCACTCGGGCCACGCGCTGAAGACAGCCCCGGTCCAGTTCTACGCGCAGCGGGCGCCAGGGCGGCGAGAAACGCAGTTGGAGGAGGAGATAGAGGCCATGAATCGAGGACACAGTCTGACGGCCCTGGGGCTGGGCATCCTGGCGGGGATGCGGAGCATGAGCGCGCCGACGCTCGCGAGCCGCTGGCTGAACAGGACTCAACCCGGCAGCGAGGACCGGCTCGCCAGAATCCTGGCGCACCCCTGGACGCCGCGCGTGCTGGGCCTGCTCACCGTGGGTGAGCTCATCGGCGACAAGCTGCCCATGACGCCCTCGCGCGTCACCGTCGTGCCCCTGACGGGCCGGATGCTCACGGGCGCGCTGGCCGCGGCCGCGGTGGCGACGGAGCAGCAGCGCGGCAGGCGGCTCGCGGCGGCGGCCCTGGGCGCGCTGGCGGCGCTGGCGTCGAGCTGGGCCTTCTATTCACTGCGGCGCACCGCCACGAAGAAGCTGGGCGTGCCCGACGCGGCCGTGGCGCTGACGGAGGACGCGCTCCTCGCGGGGCTGGCCTCGCGGCTGCTGCCCATCACCGAGCACCCATCCGGACAGGGCGCCCCGTCACCCGTGTGACAGTCCCGCGCCCACGCGCGGTGGCGAGCGTCTCCGCCCGCGCCACCGCGCGGGCCCATCCACACCCGCGGTGCTTGTTTGCAGAGGCGCCTTGGCGGACATGGCAGCCGGCGTGCGGCGCCGCTGCGTCTCCATCACCGCGTTCCACTGTTCATTGACGCGTACTCCCGCACGCTGACGCGTCAAGGCCACGCGACGCCGCGCCGCACGGCGCCTCATTCCGCGCGCTTGCGCTCGCGAGTGCGTCGTCTGACCACGGCGCGAGGATTGCTCTGGGCCTCCGGAGTCACGGCGTGAGCCGTGTCCCCCGGATGGGAACGCCATGCCCAATGCACTTCTGGTCCCCCTGCACCTGGATGCCCTCTGCCTGACGTCGGACACGAACGTCCGGGAAGCGCTCGCTGACTACGAAAGGCAGCCCTTCGTCTACAAGGACGACAGCGGAGAGGCGCACTTCTTCCCTCTCAGCGATTCGCGTCCCAACCTCAGCACCAGCATCCTGTCGCCGCCGCTGTCGGGCAGCCTCCTCCGGCTGCCCGCGGGCATCCATCTGCACTGGGCCCTGCCGGATGCGCTGACCCACAGCCGCGAGGACGACGACGCGGGCCAGCGGCACTTTCCCCCTGTCCCCAACCGGTGGCTCGTCACCCGCCGCCGCGGCGGACAGGTGGAGCGCCAGTGGGTGGTGGAGAGTGACTACCTGTACCCGGACCTCTCCATCCTCCAGGACGCGAAGCCGCTCGCGGTGACCGTCCCCTTCCCCGCGACGCATCCCTTCACCGGCCCCTATCAGCCCTTCCGTCACCTGGGGCGTCAGGTGCCCGCGGAGCAGTGGAGCCCGAGCGACGCCAGCGCCGAATACCTGGGCCAGTTCCAGCTCGCGCTGACCGCGACAGGCGCCTCCGAGTGGGTCCGGACGCTGGACCCGGTGCAGAGCACCTTCGCGGCCTTCTATCCCAACTGCTTCAGCGTGTTCGGCTTCCGCGACACCGACCCCGCGGCGTGGAACAACCCACGAGGTCTCGAATACGAGGTCACCGGCTGGTACGCCGACCCGGCCCAGGACTGCCTGGCCATTCTCTGCGGCCAGTCGCCCGCGGATGCGCAGCAGCGGCTCGCGGCGCTCCAGGACGACTTCGCGTGGACGGTGACGCTGGGCGCCAATGACTTCCCCCAACGCACGCTCTGCTACAGCCGGCTGACGTTCCGCGACGCGGCCCAGACCAACCCCGCCGCCAGCGCGAACCAGGTCGCGCTGGCCCTGGGCCACACGGGGACGCAGGCGCTCGCGGCCTACCTCGCGGACCAGCTCGCGCCTGACGCCAACAGCAAGCCCCTCTTTGAGGAGCAGCTCGCGTCCTTCCAATACCGGGAGCAGTTGCAGCAGCACACGGTGGACGTCCACGCGAAGCTGCGGGAGGTCCGCCACGCGGAGGGCTTCACCGCCCGGGGCGGCGGCCTGCTGTGGACGGTGCGTCAGCGCAGCCCCACGTCCCAGCCGCCCCAGGAGCAGGCCACGCTCCCGGACGCGCTGGCCCACCAGCTCAACCTGATCAACGAGCAACAAGACGCCTACCAGCGGGCGCGCGACGCCATCGCGTCCATGAGCTCGCGGCTCTTCAACGACTGGTCCATCTGGATGCACTGCCGGCACCCGGAGGGGCTCCAGGAGGATGAGCCCATCCATGTCGACATCGATGACGCGTCCTCCGCGGTCATCGACAGCGCCCTCACCCCCTTGCGCACGGCCATCACCTTGGCGGGCGTGCTCCAGTGGCAGCGGGACACGGCGACGGGCCAGGTGCGCGGCGTCCCCTTGGAGGTGGGCCTCTCCATCATCTCCACCAGCAACGAATGGTACGACGACTACAAGAGGGCCCTCGAGCAATCCAGGCTGAAGGCCTCGGACTGGAAGAGTGAGTTCACCAACTGCGGCCTGACGCTCTCCGACTCCGTGCGCGTGCAGCAGCCGCAGCAGACGGCTGGCGGCTCCGACGAAGGCAAGGAGTGGCGCATCATCGACGGCTCGGTGACGTACCGGGTGAAGGTGGAGGACGGGGTGATGAACCTCTACATCCCGCCGCTCGCCACGCAGCTCGCCACACAGCTCGCCACGGCCATCAACGCCCTCCGCGACGCCGTGCAAGCCGTCTCCACGGACTTCGAGCTGGGCGTCACGCCCCAGCCGCGCTACTGGCAGCCCAATGACCCTGTCGTCCTCATGATGGGCGACACCGTGCGCCCCACGCTGAGGCACGGACAGGATGGGCGCAATCACGAGGACGGCCAGCTCGAGTGCCAGCTCCTGACGGACATCGAGGACGCCGCGCTCCAGGACCTGCCCCGGCGCAGCGACCTCCAGCAGCGGGTTCGCGCCATCCTGGATGGCATTACCCCGGCGCAGGGAGAGGACCGGGTGGGCTTCACGGACTGGACCCGCCAGCCGTGGAACCCCTTCATGCTGGAGTGGGACGTGGAGTTCTTCCCCCTGGCGGCGAAGGACCAGCGCTTCGAGCCCGACACCCTCACCCGGCGCTACACGCTCGCGCGAGACGCCGTGGACCTGGCGCTCGACGCGGGGCACGAGGATGACTTCACCCAGGGCGCGCGCCCCTACCGGGGCTTCAGCCTGCTGAGCGGCCACGCGGGCACCCAGCTCCAGCGGTGGATTGCCGGATACCTGGTGGAGCAGGCCTCGCAGCTCCCGCCTCCGCTCGACAGCGGCCTGCGTGGCCTGACGGTGGAGCAGGCCTGCGACGCGCTGGACACGCAGGACCTGGGCGCCGTGCTCGGCCGCTATACGCCGACGCAGGCGCAGGACCCCATCGTCACCGCCCTGAAGTCCTACGCGCGGCTGAAGGACATGCCCTGCTTGTCCCAGACGCTGTCCGGCTTCAACGACGCGCTGGTGATGCACCAGCGGGTGATGCAGCTCCCCATCACCGACCCGAACGGCGACTCGGACTCGGACCAGCTCGCCACGCAGGTCGCGGGGACGGTGCGGGACGCGCTGCTCCAATCCTCCGCGCCCGATGCGGACTTCACGCCCATCCGCGGTGGCGAGCTGCGGCTCAGCGGCCTCCACCTGGTGGACACCTTCGGCCAGTACAACGACCTGGAGACGCGCCCGGACCAGGGCAGCACCCTGTGCTCGACGGAGCTGATGCCCCTGCGGCGCTACACCGCCACCGACTGGCGCGTCCGGCTGGAGCCCCGGCTGGCGCAGCCGGCCCGGCTCGCCTTCCGGTGGCTGTCCGCCACGCCCGTGGATGGGCGGGACGACCTGGAGATGAACTCGCATCCCGCGACGTCGCCCCTGTGCGGCTGGGTGCTGCCCAACAACCTGGACAGCAGCCTGATGGTCTACGACGCCAGCGGGACGCTCCTGGGGCTCGTGGACGAAGAGGGGCGGTGGGAATCCGCGCCTGGCAGCGAGTACCCGCTCGACGTGGGCAGCCTCCCCAACCCCCACCTGCAACAACTGGTGAGCCACCTCACGCGCGGCGCGGGAGCGGAAGGGCGCGACTTCATCCGCGCGTTCCTCGACACGCTGAACGACGCCATCGAGCGCAGCGACCCCGAGGACTTCTCCCAGCACCAGGCGCTGGCGCTGCTCATCGGCCGTCCGCTGGCGCTCGTGCGCGCCTCCGTGGGCCTGGAGCTCCAGGGGCTGCCCGAGCGGGACAAGTCGTGGAGCACCTTCGCGGCCACCGTGGCCGAGCTGGCGCACAACGAGCGCCAGGGCATTGAGGCAGTGACGCCCATCACCGACAGCCCGGACCGGTGGACCCAGGCCTTCGACCAGGTGGCCTTCCCCGTTCGCATTGGAGAGTACGGCCAGTACAACGACGGCGTCGCCGGCTACTGGCGCGAGCTGGAAGGGGGCGGCTACGAGTCCGCGACCTTCTACGCGCCCCAGAGCGACCTGGAGGGCTTCTCCGGAAAGGACGCCGCCTCGCGGCGCATCGTCACCGCGCGGGACACGCCGGTGAACCTGGAGCTGTCGCCACGCTCGGGGCCTCGGACGCTGGTGATGCTGGTGGACCCGCGTGGCAAGACGCACGCGACATCCGGCATCTTCCCGACGAAGGCGCTCTCCATCCCGCCGGACCAGTACGCGGCGGCGCTCCAGGCCATCTCGGTGACCTTCCTGTCAGCACCGCTGGTCACGCCCCGCGCCGAGTACGACAACTCCCACGCGCCGCCACAGCTCCGCATCCCCCTGCCCCAGGAGGCTGGCTACGCCTGGTCCTGGCTGTCGCGCCGGGAAGGCGCTTGGTCGGAGACCACCGGGTTCGCCCCCGTGGAGGCCTCGGCGCGCCTCTCCGGCGCCCAGGTGCTCTGCGAAGGCTGGCTGAAGCTCACGCCCACGAAGCCCTGAAACACCCCACCCAGGACCGAAAGACCCCATGGCACTGAAGACCTTCGACGTGACGTTCTACCGCCCCCTGGGCGCCAACGCGCAGGACACGAAGAACGCGCTCGTGAACCTGCTCTTCCTCTCCGACGCGCCGGCCGACACGGACGTGCTCAGCATCTCCGTGGACAGCCTGACGGACATGGCGACGTCCCTGACGCTCCTGCCTCCGGCCGACACCACCGCCAGCGACGCCAACTTCCACTTCCAGCTCTACTTCGACCCGGACACGCTCGCCCAGCTTGGCCAGGTTGAGCTCGTCGCCAACCCGCAGTGGAGCCTGGCCCGCAAGGACCACGCCAACACCCAGGGCGATCCGCTCCCGGGCTGCTCCCTCTACCTGCTCTACACGGGAGGCCAGGAGCTGACGCTGGCGCCTGGGCAGGCGTTCCAGCTCGCGCTGCGCAAGCTCGCCGCCACCACCACGGCGGGGACGCGCCCGGGCGTCGTGAAGTTCTCCTGGAATGACGCCAAGGAGGAGGGAGACACGCTGAAGTTCGTGCGCTTCGCGCCCACCGATGACACCGGCCGCGTCTTGATTCACGGCCACGGCGACAAGTACGCCCTGGAGGCCACCAAGGCCCTGGACCTCGTCAACACGGGGGGCAGCGCCGCGCCTCCGCTCGGGCTCTTCGTCACCACGTCCAACGTCATCCTCAACGACGGCGCCGCGCAGAACTACGTCTCGCTTCGCCTCATCAACCTGGGCGAGACGGCCCTCCTGCTCGCGCCAGGGGCCCTGTCGGATGCGACAGGAACCGGCGGTGGCGGCAACGGCGGCAACGGCGGCAACGGCGGCAACGGCGGCAACGGCGGCAACGGCGGCTTTGACCTTCCTCCGGGAGGAGGCACGCATGTGGGCGGGCATCAGGATCCCCCGCCCTTCTGGGGTGGCGATTACTCCGGCAACACGCCGGTGCGCTTCGTCCTCTCCTTCGCCTCGTCCAGCAACACCTCGGACAGCTGGGCGCTCGCCACTGGCGCCCAGCTTCAGGCCGCCTACATTCCCGGCAAGGCGGACAGCTCGGGCATCGTCAGCAGCTGGTCCTCGGACTGGTCCATCCAGAGGAATACCGATCCGCTCTCCTGGACGATTTCTCCCGCGGGCTCGAAGACCTCGCTCGCTCCGGGCGAGGCACTCGACATCCCCATCTCCAACCTCGTCACGGGGCATGTCATCGGGCAGAGCGCCATCCGGCTGAGGTTCCTCAGCCTGCCCGGCTACGGGGACGGCGAACTGACCGCGTTGCTCCAGAAGGCGCCCGCGCTCTACCGCGACGCCACGCTCCAGCGGCTCGCCATCGGGACCCACAAGCCCACTGGGTTTCCTCTTACGGTCGACTCCGCTTCATACGGCATCGCGCACATCAACGGCGACGTCCAGCTGGCCACCTGGGTCGATACGACGGGCGGCTGGATTGGCACCCACTCCAGCCACTCGCTCCACTTCTATACAGGCCGCAGCGACGCCCGCGTCACCATCGACAAAGACGGCAAGCTGGGCGTCAACACCACCACGCCCGAGGAGCGGGTCCACGTCGTGGGTGGCGACCTGCGCGTCGACGGCAACATCAAGAGCTACGGCCCCATCGACCTGTACCCCAACGTCGACAAGAGCCCTGGCGACGAGAACCTCCTGCGCCTTCGCGACAAGGACACCAACATCAAGCTGACCGTCACCTCCGACGGGAAGCTCGGCTTGGGGACCGACAGCCCTGGGTATCCCCTCACGGTGAACTCGACGCGCTTCGGCATCGCGCACGTCAGCGACGGCGTGGAGCTTTCCACCTTCATCGATGACACGGGCGGATGGCTTGGCACCAAATCCAACCACGCGCTTCATTTCTACACGAACAACAGCAATGCCCTCGCCACCGTCAGCGCTGACGGCAAACTCGGCATTGGCACCACAAGCCCAGGCTACCCCCTCACGGTGCAGTCGACGCGCTTCGGCATCGCGCACGTCAGCGACGGCGTGGAGCTTTCCACCTTCATCGACGACACGGGCGGATGGCTTGGCACCAAGTCCAACCACGCGCTTCATTTCTACACGAACAACAGCAATGCCCTCGTCACCATCGACACCAGCGGAAATCTCAGCGTCACTGGAGACCTCCAGGTCAATGGAGATTTCAAGACGCCCCATGGGAAACCCATGGTGTGCGAGACCTACACCCCCGACCCCAGCGCCGACTCCTACGACACGGGATACAGCATGAATGACTGGGTCCCCGTCCTCGCTGGCTTCTATGGAAAAACCTCTCGCGATGATTCACATGGCATCAAGATCGTCTGGCAGCAAGGCGACAACGGAAACTGGTGGCTCAGCTACGACGTCGTCTATCACCCGGACGGCTACTGGTTCGCGCAGGTGATGTTCATCCGCCGCGCGTTCGTGGAAGGCACCTGGCAGAACTCGTACGGGTAGAGGCACATCACAATGACAACACCAGACAAGAACCTGCAGCTCTCCATCAGCCTCCCTGAAGCCAATCTCATCCTGGAAGCGCTCGGGCAGCTTCCCTACGTCCGCGTGTTCCAGCTCGTCGACAAGCTCCAGCGCCAGGCCCAGCCGCAAATCACCGGCACGCCGGAAGCCCCCCACAACGTCCAGTCCCTGGAGCGCCGGAGCCCCCTTCCGGCCTCCGGCACGTAGTCCCCCTCGCACGGTGCCGCGGGCGCACGTCCCTCCCCCTGGCGTGCGCCCGCGGCGCCGGGCACGCCTTCCCCAGAGTCCCTCCGAGACACGTCATGGCGACCTTCCAGATCAAGAGCCTCAAGGACCTCACGAAGAAGGAGGCCCTGGCGGCATTGCAGGGCGACGGCGTCGAGTTCCCCTTCACCACGAAGGACGGACCGACGACGCTCCTGCTGAAGGCGACGAAGCCCGATGAGGCCGGCACGCTGCCCGTGAGCGCGGACTGCACGGGCCTGACGCTCGCCCGCGTGGCGGACCTGGGCCAGCTCGTCACGGGCGTGGACTTCGACGTCCTGCGCGGCGTGCCCCTCTCCGATGCCCTGGGGCTCCAGCGCATCGCCCTGGTCATCGACACGAAGCAGCAGCAGCTCACCTCCCTGACGGTATCGCTGCAATCCCAGGCGCCCTGGGAGCTGGTCCCCGGCCTCTTCACCTTGAAGAAGCTGAACGCATCCTTCGAGCTCTCCTCGCCCTTCGACGCCAGCCGCAAGCTGTCCTGCACGCTCTCCGAGCTGCTCGACTTCAAGGGCCTGGCGTTGGACGGAAAGCAGCAGCTCCCCTCGCTGCGCGCCACCGCGGACCTGCCCGCCAACGAGACACCGGACCTGGGACAGCTCCTCGCCCGCGTGCTGCCGGACGCGCCGCTCTCCTCCCTGCCCACCCTCACGCTCGACACCTTGCACGTGGAGGCGGACCCCGCGTCCAAGAGCTACAGCCTCGAAGGGCACCTCAAGGGGAGCTGGTCCTTCCTCGACAAGGTCATCACCCTCAACGACTTGAAGCTGGACCTCTCCGGCACCGGGACGGACATGCCGGACGGCGGCATCCAGGCGGACCTCACGCTCGCCGGAGTCCCGCTGAAGGGCGCGGTGAGGCTCCCCCGAGGCGGGTCGAGCTGGCGCTTCACCGGACAGCCCGCGTCGTCTTCCTCCGGCTCCAGCAAGCCGAAGCTCGACGCGGACGCGCTCTTCCAGGAACTCTCCCATCTGTTCCAGACGCAGCTCCCCACGTTCCAGAAGCGCCTCGTCGTGGAGGCCCTCAAGACGGTGGCGGACCTGCGCCAGCCGCACACCGTCTCGCTCGCCTTCGGCGTGGACGGCGCGGGCACGCTCGCGTTCGACCTGAACCTCCAGCACGACCGCTTCGGCAAGACGGTGCTCTCCAGCTTCCAGGCCGCGGACAGCGCGTCGCGCGACCTCAAGGACCTGCTCGGCGGCGTCTCCCCGGACCTGGCCCAGGCCGTCCCCGCCGGCATGACGGTGCAGCTCACGGACGCGCACTTCGCCGCCGTCCAGCCCCAGGGCCCGTACAAGCTGCTCTTCGGCGTGGACCTGGGCGGCGGGCTGAACCTGGCGAAGCTGCCGCTTGTGGGCGGCTTCATCCCGGCCGGTCAGGAGGTCCGCCTGGCCTACCAGGTCCAGGCCGCCTCGCAGGCCTTCGACGAAGACGACATGAAGGCGCTGGCGGAGCTCTTCACCCAGCAGAAGGTGACGCTGCTGCCCTCCCCCGTGGCGCAGGGCCTGTCGTTCCACGGTACGCTCACCCTGGGCGACAAGAAGCTGTCACTGGACCTGCCCGTCAAGCTCGACAAGGACACCGGCCAGGTCGTCCCCGACGAGGGCGGCCCCAGCACCTTCGCCAGCACGGCGGGCGCCGTGAAGTGGTTCCAGACGCAGAAGGCCTTCGGCCCCATCCACATCGAACGCGTGGGCCTGAAGTACGCGGACAAGCAGGTCGAGGTCCTGCTGGACGCCTCCATGAGCGTCGCCGGCCTGTCGCTGGGGCTCTCGGGGATGGGCGTCAGCTCTCCCCTGACGGCGCTGAGCCCCACGTTCCACCTGGACGGGCTGAGCCTGGACTTCAGCCAGGGCCCGGTGGAGATCGGCGGCGCGCTGCTGCGCAAGGAAGTGACGGACAACGAAGGGACGTACGACACCTACAACGGCGCCGCCGCCGTGGCGCTGCGGCTCCAGGACACGTCCCTGGCGCTCCAGGCCATCGGCGCGTACGCCGACTACCACGGCGCCCCGTCCCTCTTCCTCTACGCCTCGCTCGAAGTTCCCCTGGGCGGGCCGCCCTTCCTGGAGGTGAAGGGCATCTCCGCGGGCTTCGGCTTCAACCGCTCGCTGACGATTCCGGCCGTCGACCAGATTGCCACCTTCCCCCTGGTGGAGCAGGTCATCAAGGGCGACCTGCCCGACGTCGGCAAGACGAAGGACCAGGCCGGTCTGCTGCTCCAGCAGCTCGACAGCCTGTCCACGTACATCCAGCCCCGCGCCGGCGCCGGCTTCATCGCGGTGGGGCTCAAGTTCAGCTCCTTCGAGATGCTGAACTGCTTCGCGCTGCTCACCGTGGAGCTGGGTGACCGCTTCGAGGTGGACCTGCTGGGCGTGGCGGACCTCGTCGTCCCCAAGGACGTGCCGGGTGAGAAGCGGGTGGACCCGCTGGCCGAGGTGCAGCTCCTGCTGGAGGCGCGCGTCGCGCCGGAGGAGGGCTTCGTCGGCGTCATCGCCGAGCTGGCGCCGTCCTCCTACGTGCTGTCGCGCGCGTGCCACCTGACGGGCGGCTTCGCGCTCTACACGTGGTTCGCTGGCGCCCATGCCGGGGACTTCGTCGTCACCCTGGGCGGCTACCACCCGCGCTTCCCGGTGCCGTCGCACTACCCGCAGGTGCCTCGCCTGGGCCTCAACTGGCGCATCGACGGCAACACGCTGCTCAAGGGCGACGGCTACTTCGCCCTGTGCTCACACGCGCTGATGGCCGGAGGCCACGCGGAGCTGAGCTACCACAAGGGCAGCGTCCACGCTTCCATCAAGGCGAACGTGGACTTCCTGATGTCGTGGAAGCCCTTCGCCTACGACCTCCAGCTCGGCCTGGACGTGCGCGCCAGCGTGGGCATCCTCGGTCCGGTGGATGTGAATGTGGACGTCCACCTCTGGGGCCCGGACTTCGGGGGCAAGGCGCGCATCCACGTCGTCTGCGTCCACATCACCGTCGCCTTCGGTGACTCCGCCTCCCGCGGGCCGCAGGCGCTCGACTGGAGCGGCTTCCAGCAGTCCTTCCTTCCACCCAAGGAGGAGGACCGCACCAGCATCACGCTGTCCAGCGGCCTGTCGCGGCAGGTGGACTTCGAGGGCCAGCCGCTGTGGGTGGTGAATCCGAAGCAGTTCGAGCTCGCCACCGGCGCGTTCTTCCCATCGAAGCAGGCCTTCGCGGGCTCGACCTCCCTCGACACGGACGGCGCGTTCCGCGACTTCGGCGTCCGCACCATGGCGGTGCCGGCGGACGACCTCCAGACGACCCAGCGCATCACCATCACGCGCGAAGAGGTCTCCGTGGAGGACGCGTTCCAGTTCGCGCCCCTCCAGAAGAAGGCCCCCGCGTCGCTCTGGGGAGCCCCCGACACCGTCCCGAACAAGCCGGACCAGCTCCGTCCCCCTCGCCCGGATGAGCCCCGCTTCACCGCCGACCCGAGCACCGGCAAGAACCCGCTGAGCGGCTACCGCATCCAGCCCACGAAGCCGCCCGCCGCGAGGGAGACGGCCGCCATCCCTACCCGGATGCTCCGCTATGAAACGGAGCAGGTGCCGGACGCCTATGCCTGGTCGGGCGTCCCCGCCTTCCAGCCCGGCGTGAACGGCGACGCCGAGAGCCGGACCGCCATCACCCAGACGCTGGCGTCGAACACGCGCAGAAATCAGCTCCTGGAAGCGCTCGGCTTCCAGCCGGACCGCGACGTCCAGCTCGACGCGAGCGGCGTCGCCCAGTCCTTCGTCATCGCCCCGCAGGTGCAGTGAGCCCCAGGAGAGAAAGCACCATGCCCCCGTCCCAGGTCGAATTCATCCAGTACCACCAGCCGGCGCTGGAGAGCGGCGTCTACCGCATCCGCGTCGAGCAGGACGTCTCCACCACCAGCGGGAAGATCCCCAAGACGACCTACTCCCGCGAGGCCGCCTTCGCCGTCGTGGGTGAGCGCTTCACGCCGCTCGCCGCGCAGGACGTGGCCGCCGTCTTCCCCGCGGAGGGCAGCCTCGGTGACCACCTGAACGTGCTGCCGCACATCTCCTTCACTCGCAGCACGCTGCCCTGGGAGCGGACGGCGGACACGCACAGCCGGGACGCGCCCTGGCTGGTGCTGCTCCTCCTGCGGGATTCGGACTTCGCCAGCGCCGACGAGGTGCCCAAGCTGCAAACGCTCACACTGGGCCAGCTCCAGGGCACGCCGCGCTTCCCCAAGCTCGAGCTCGAGCCCGGCCAGCAGGACACGGACTCCGTGCAGGTGATTGACGTGAAGAAGCGGCTGCTGGCGAGCCTCCTTCCTTCGAAGCAGGGCGTGAAGCTGCTCGCCCATGTGCGCCAGCCCAAGGACGACCAGGGGCACTCCGTGGGTCCGGAGGTCGCGACCCTCCTCTGCAACCGCCTCCCCCAGAATGGCGGCCGGAGCACGGCCTACCTCGTCTCCGTCGAGGACCGCTACGCGCGGGACGGCGACGGCTTCGACTTCCAGGGCGCGGGGGACGACGAGCCCATCCGCTTGGTGTGCCTGAAGCGCTGGAGCTTCTCGTGCGTGGGTGAGCAGCAGAGCTTCACCGCCTTGCTCAAGCACCTGGACCGGACGGGCGGGGGCACGCTGCGGCTGCCGGACAGCCCCAGCGCGGACGCCAACGCGCTGCTGGCCACCGGCCAGGTGCCGCTGCCCCACCTGATGCGCGAGGGCGACCGCACGGTGTCCTGGTACCACGGCCCCTTCCGGCCCGGCGCGCCCACGGACGCGCTGACGCTGCCCGTCCATGGCGCGGACGCCCTGGTGCGCTACAGCCGCGAGACGGGCATGTTCGACACGGCCTATGCCGCGGCGTGGGAGCTGGGGCGCATGCTCACGCTGCGGAACACGAGCGTGTCGCTGGCCCTGTTCAACTGGAAGCGCAGCCGCTCCCAGCACCAGATTCAGCAGGCCCAGGCGGCCCAGGCGCGCCACCTGCCACGGCTGGCCAAGCGCGTGAGCACGGACATGCCCGGCGCCGTCCAGACCTGGTTCGACGGCCTGGCGCGGCTCGAGGGCATCCCCTTCGACTACCTGGTGCCCGACGAGCGCATGCTCCCGGTGGAGTCCATCCGCTTCTTCCGGGTGGACCCGCTCTGGGTGCAGTGCCTCCAGGACGGCGCCTTCAGCATCGGCCGGGTGACGGACGCCCATCTGGAGCAGGACGCGGACAACCCCGCCGCCACGCCGGAGAAGCCGCTCAGCGGCCTGCTGTTGCGCTCGGCCGTGGTCTCCGGATGGCAGGGCTTGCGCGTGGATGCCTTCAGCAGCGTGGTGGATGACATTGGCGCGGATGGCCCCGCGGACAAGGCCCTGACGATGCTGCGCATGGAGCGGCTCTCCCCCAACGTGCTGCTGTGCCTCTTCGACGGCGTCGCCGAGACGGTGGACATCCACCTCAAGCCGGAGACGCTGCACTTCGGCGTGGACGTCCCCGACCAGACCCCCGCGGACAGCTACAAGCACCTGCGGAGCCTGAGCACGGGTGAAGAGCTGACGGACACGCTGCGCGTGCCGTGGCAGGCCGCGGAGCTGGGGGTGCTCGACATCCAGACGCTGGCTCGAGCCTTCCAGCAGAAGCTGGGCGCCTCCACCTTCACGTCGGCGCAGTTCGCGCTGGAGATGATGGAAGGCGTTCAGCGCGTGCGCTTCACCTGCCAGACGCGCTGACGCCGGCGCGCGGGCGTGTCACCTACCGCCCGCGCCACGCCGCCGCGCGGGCCGCGTGCACCAGCGCGGGCAGGTCCATCCCCTCCAGGCCCGCGTCGGCCCCCGCGTCCGCCGTGGGCACCCGCGCCCGCTCGGGCGAGAACAGGCGCGCGGGCGTCTGGCCCTGGCCGCGCAGGAGGATGAACAGCCGCAGCGTGTCCCTCAGCCGCGTCACGTCCTCGCCCTGTTCGCCCCGGGCCCGCTGCGCCGCGTTCCACAGTCGCGCCCACGCCGCCTCTTCGTCCCAGGTGCCCACGGGGCGCTCGCGCGACAGTGCCCCCAGCCGCGCGGCCAGCTCGAAGAGCCCGGCACGTCCCTCACCAAACGCCTCGCAAGCCGGGAGCCGCGCCTCCCCATCCAGGCCCAGCTGGGTGGCGCTCGCATGTCCCGCGGGCCAGCCTGCCCACGCATCGTCGCCCCCGAGCGCCTTCCCGGGGGGGGCCAGCCCAGGCGACTCGGGCACGGGCAAGCCCGTTCCGGCGCCAGGTGGCTCGAGGCGCCCCTCACGCGTCGCCAGCCACACCAGCAGCGCCGGCACCTCGGCGTCCGTGGGCACCACCGGCTCCAACCGCGCCTCCAGCACCGCCCGCAGCCGCGCCCACGCCACGCCCCGCCAGAAGGCCGCGTGCAGCAGCAGCTCCGGTCCACTCCGAGGCGCCCGCTGCGGCGCGCGCGAGACGCGGGCCTGCAGGAAGCCCTTCACCTGCCCCCGCGTGTCGAAGTGCTCCAGCCGCCGCCACAGCGCCGCCAGCGCGGTCTCCGCCAGCGGCAGGGCCCGCTGGAGCGCCTGGGCCTCCTCCACCGTGAAGGGCAGCACGCCCTGCGGCGCCGGCCGCTTGAAGACGTGTTCGAACACCTCCGCGGCGGCGCACGCGGCGCGCAGCTCCGGCAGGTTGCGCGGCAGCAGCTCCACCGCCCGCGCCCAGATGTGCCGCCCCAGCAGCGGGCCCGCCTCCAGCACCGTCTCTTCCAGCTTCAGCAGCGCCTCGCCCAGCGTCGCGGGCCGGCCCTCCTCGGGCAGCCGCTTGAAGGCCGCGCGCGCCACGGCGTCCCGCAGGCGCTCCACCTCGCGCATCAGCTTCACGGGCGCGGCGCGCTCCGGCCAGCCCTCCGCGGCGGCGCGGCGCTTCAGCGAGGCCAGGGTGGCGTCCACCTCCGGCTGCGTGCGCGCCACCTCCAGCAGCAGCTCGAACTGCGCGCGCACCCGCTCCTTCCAGAAGAAGGACGCCAGCATGCCGCGCAGGGCGCGGTAGCGCAGGCGCGTGGCCTCCAGGAGGTCCGCGCGGTCCTCCAGCCGGGCGCGCAGGTTGTCCGGGTGCGTGGCCATGCCCTCACCATAGGAAGGCACCGGCCGGGTGTCAGGCCCCCCCGGGGGCCCGTCGCGTCACGAGTGAACGGTGCGGGCCCGGAAGCGGGCCCGGCCACCTCACACGCGCATGGGCATCACGACGGCGGTGAAGCTCCGGTCGCCGGGGGCGTGGAGCACGCCCGGGCTGTGCTCGTCACCCAGCTCGAAGGAGACCTCGTCCGTCTCCGTCACGGCGAGCACGTCCATCAGGTAGCGCGCGTTGAAGCCGATGACGACGCCGTTGCCCCGGTAGGCCAGCTCCAGCACGTCCTTGGCCTCGCCCAGGTCCGGGTTGCTCGCGGTGATGACGAGCTGGTTCTCCTCCAGGCCGATGCGGACCGCGTTGCTCTTGTCCGCCGACAGCAGGGCGATGCGCTTGAGGCCCTCCAGCAGGCGCACCTTGGGCACCAGGACGACCTTCTCCCCTTCCTTGGGGATGACGCGCTGGTACTCCGGGAACTGCCCGTCGATGAGGCGCATCACCATGGTGAGGCCCGGCTTCTTGAACAGCGCCGAGTTCTCCGCGAAGCCCAGGTGGCACTCCGCGTCCGGCGCCTCGTCCAGCAGGCGCTTGAGCTCCATCAAGCCCTTGCGGGGGATGATGACGCCGCTCTTGAGCTTGAAGTCACCCGGCAGCTCGCGCTCCACCAGCGCCAGCCGGTGACCGTCGGTGGCCACCATGCGGACCTTGCCGGTGGACTGGGGCTCGAAGAAGACGCCGTTGAGGATGTAGCGCGTCTCATCCGTGGAGATGGCGAACTGCGTCTTCTTGATCATCTCCAGCAGCGTGTTGCCCCCCACCTGCACCAGGGGCGCGTTCTCCTCCTTGGGCAGCTTGGGGTACTCCTCGGCCGCCATGCCCACGATCTTGAAGTGGGCGGAGCCGCTGGAGA